>JAEWKX010000053.1 GCA_023393575.1 Pseudomonadota bacterium | reverse complement strand
CCGGGTCGAGCCGATCGCGGCGGAAAAGGCGGGTATCATGACGCGCGGCTGTCCGGTCGTCATCGGGCGGCAGGAATACGAACCGGCGCTGGATGTTCTCGTCGAATCGGCGGAACGGCTTTCCTGTCCGATGGCCGTCTATGGACAGGATTTCTCGGCTCACGAGGAATTCGGCCGATTGATCTACCAGGACGAGTTCGGACTGGCGGACCTGCCACTGCCGAGGCTGCCCGGCCGTCACCAGATCGCCAATGCCGCCGCCGCCATCCGCGCGGTGAAGGCGGCCGGCTTCGAGCTGGCGGAAGCAGCGCTGGAAACGGCGATGTCAACTGTCGAATGGCCTGGGCGTCTGCAAAAGCTCAGCGAAGGCCGGCTCCTCGAGTACGTGCCGAAAGGTGCCGAAATCTGGGTCGACGGTGGACACAATCCCGGTGCCGGCGAAGTGATTGCAGAGGCAATGGCCGGGTTCGAGGAGCGCCAGGCGCGCCCGCTCTATCTCGTCACCGGCATGATCAATACGAAGGATCCTGTCGGATATTTCCGTGCCTTCGCAGATATCGCCGAGCATGTATTCACGGTACCGATCCGCGGCTCCGATGCCGGGCTTGATCCGGTGGCACTGGCCGAATCAGCCTTTGATGCGGGATTGGTCGCCGAGCCTATAGGATCGGTTGAGGAGGCGCTGGTGGAAATCGCACGCCGCCAGCTTCCGGATGCCACGCCTCCGCGCATCCTGATCGGCGGCTCGCTCTATCTCGTCGGCAACGTGCTTGCCGACAACGGAACCCCGCCGAAATGAAAAAGCCCGGCGCGGGGGCCGGGCTTCGAAAGATCGGAACGGATACGGGCTCAGGCGGCGCCGGAAATCCAGGCCGAAAGCGCTGTCTTCGGAGCAGCGCCGACCTTGATGTCGGCCACTTCGCCCCCTTTGAACATCGCGAGGGTCGGTATCGAGCGGACGCCGAACTTGGCGGCAAGCTCCGGGTTCTCGTCGATGTTGAGCTTGGCGACCTTCACCCTGCCGGCGAGTTCGTTGGAAATCTCCTCGAGGCTCGGGCCGATCTTCTTGCAGGGACCGCACCATTCGGCCCAGAAGTCGACCACGAGGGGCTGCGTGGAATCCAGAACCTCGGCCTGGAAGTTGCTGTTGTCGACTTTCACGGTCGCCATGGGGCTCTCCTTGGGAAAAATGCGTTGCGCACAATGTGAGGCTGCCACGGCCTCTTTTCAATACCGATATCTCACTTTGGCCGGAGCTCGGCAAGCGATCGGTCGAGGATCTCCGGTGAGAGAGAAATCACACCGCCGGTCTCGGTATAGGCGAGCACGCAGCGGAATCGGTGCTGCGGATAGAGCGGGCGAAGGATCTCTCGGTAGAGCGCGAGCTGGGTGCGGTGGGTGAGGGGAACGTCCACCTCCCGATCCGGTGGCCTGCGGTTGGTCTTGTAGTCGAGGACGGTCACCTCATCGTCACTGACGGCCATCCGGTCGATGCGGCCGGAGATTGCGTATTCGCAGCCGCCCAGCATCAGCGTGCCCATGATGGAAACCTCTGCGCGGCTGTGTCCGGAAAAGACGGCCTGAAGATCCGGATGATCCAGCACCGACAGCACGCAAAGTATAAGATCTTCGCGCTCGGCGGATGGCCAAAATCGTGCCGCCCGCTCCGCATAGCGCCGTGCCGCCTCCGGTCGCTCTTCGGGAGGAAAATCCGGCAGGACCTGGAGCATCCGGTGCACCAGCCGCCCCTTCTGCAGAGAAAGGCTGCCTGGGTTCTGTTCTCCGAACAGGGAAGAACCGAACATCTGATCGTCGGCCTCGTCCTCGATCATCGTGCCGGCGCCGGAGGGACTGAGCGGACGGGGAAGCGATCGCGGCGGCGGCAGGGGCCGGCCGAGGGCGGACGGTATAGGAAGGGCCGTGTCCGGCTGCTCCTCCGCCTTTTCCCGGGGCTTCGCCATGCGGACGGCTTCCGGAAGCCGCCAGAGGAAGCCGCCCCATTCGCCCTCCGGCCCGGTGAACCGGGCTGCGCCGCAGTACTCGGGATGACTGCAGAGGGCATTTGCAACCATGCTGTTCCAGGTGTCGGGACTGGCATTCTTGCCGCGGTAGCCGCAGACGATCAGCCGGTCGGCGGCGCGCGTCATGCCGACATAGAGGAGCCGGCGATACTCCTCCTCCGTGGCCTGTTTCAGTCGGTTGTCCTCGGCTGCGGTCACGGAATTGGAAAGCGCCTTCGCCGGGACCCAGGCCGGCACCTCGACCCCATCCTGGGGCAGAAGGCGCAGTTTCGGCACATGTGACGGGATGAATGCCTTCGATCCACTGTCGATGAGGAACACGATTGGTGCCTCCAACCCCTTGGAGGCGTGTACGGTCATGATCCGTACCTCGTTGCGGCCGCTGTCCTGCTCCCGCTTGACCTCCGGCGATTCCATCTCGAGCGTCGACACGAAGGACTGGAGGCCGGGCAGGCCCTTGCCTTCGTGGTCGAGTGCGAAGGTCAGGAACTCATCAAGGATGTCGCCTGCTTCCGTGCCGAGCCTTCCGAGAAACTTGCGCCGGCCGCCGAGCTGGCCGAGCACCCTTGCATAGAGATCATGCGGGCTCATGTGCCTGGACAGCGATAGGAGCTGCTTCAGCCTCTCCGTCGATGCGGCAAACCGCAGGGGCTGCTCATCGGCCAGCCGGCACAGGTGCTGCCAGACGGTGGTTTGCTCCGGCCGCAGCGCCGCCACTTCGAAGATGTCGTCTTCCGAGAGATCGAAAAGCGGGCTCTTGAGCAGGGCGGACAGCGACAGGTCGTCCTGCGGCAGCACCAGGAAGCGGCCGAGCGCCAGCAGGTCCTGCACGGCGATGTGGCTGGTCAGCCGAAGCCGGTCGGCACCGGCCACAGGGATATTGTCGCGCCGCTTCAGCGCGCGGGTCAGGGCGTTGACGAACGCGTCACGCTTGCGCACCAGGACGAGCACGTCGCCCGGCTCGATCGGCCGCTCGATCCCTTTTTCGATGATCGTTTCGCGTCCGATCATTTCGCCGATCGAGTGGGCGATGCGGGCTGCCAGGATCGCCGACGGCGCCTTGTCCGGCGTTGCATCGAACGGCGCCGTCCAGTCGTCGCCGGTATCGGCCACTTCCGGTACCACCACGTCCCACAGGTCGACGGCGCCCGGATGGCCGATCCGGTTCGAGCGATGGACGATCGGCTCGCGATCGAAGGTCAGGCCGCGGGCGTTTTCCGGCAGCGAGAAGACCTGATCGACTGCGGCAAGCACATCCGCCGTCGAGCGGAACGACAGTGGCAGGCGCACCGGATGGAAAGCTTGGCCGCTCCCCTCCACATCGTCCTTGGTCCGGATGCGCTCCGCCGCAAAGCGCTCCGGTTTGGCGCCCTGGAAGGAGTAGATCGACTGCTTCTCGTCGCCGACGGCGAAGATCGTCCGCCGCACCTCCCGGGCGCTGCTGCCGGAATGGAAATCTTCCGCCAGCGACTTGATGACCTCCCACTGCACCGGGCTGGTATCCTGCGCTTCGTCGACGAGGATGTGATCGATGCCTTGGTCGAGCTTGTAGTGCACCCAGGCGCCGACGCCGTCGCGGGTGAGCAGGTCCGCGGTTTTGGCGATCAGGTCTTCGAAGTCGAGCAGGCTGCGCTGCTTCTTTAGATCCTCGTAATCGTCGTTCAGCCGCTCGGCGAGCGTCAGCGCCGCACGTGTGGCCGCCAGCATGCGAATGATGCGCAGCCGGTCGCGGCAGGCAAAGACGTGATTGCGGGCGAGGTCTACGGATTGCAGCAGGTCCGGTGCGGCCTTTGCCATTGCGCTGGAGATGAGACTGCGATCCGCCTTGACCGTACCCTTTGCGGTAAGGAAAAGATTGTCGAGCTGCCGTGCTCGGGCGAAGACATCTGGTTCTTTCGCTGCGGTTCTGAGACCAGCCGCCACCGAATGGACGGTATCATTGCCCTTCTCGTCTGCGTGTTGCAGATAGGCGGCCAGCGATCCCCCGGAAAGGCCGGGCAATGGCCAGTATTCGGTGGCAATGCTCTCCTCCGTCGCATCCGCCGGCAGGCCCCAGACTTGCCGCAGCACGAGGTCCATGCCTCCATGGTTTCTGGCATGGGTGAGGAAGTGGCGGATGGCCGTGCGCCGGGCGATGATGTCGGTGAGCAGGTTCTCCAGCCCGAACTCGTCGCCGAGGTCCAGCACATGCGCAAACGCCTCCGCCAGTGCCGGATCATCCTCCGCGGAGGTGGCTGTCAGCAGCGAGCGCCGCGCCTCGGCGAGCAGCGCCGAGGCGGAACGATCGTCGAGCACGGAGAAATGCCCGGCGACGTTCGCTTCCAGCGGGAACTGGTGCAGCAGTGCCTCGCAGAAGGCGTGGATGGTCTGGATCTTCAGCCCGCCGGGTGTCTCCAGCGCTCTGGCGAACAGCCGCCGGGCTTCCGCAAGCTTCAGCGAATCCGGCTCGGAACCCTCGATCGCAGCGATCCTCCGCGTCAGCTCTCCGTCATCCAGGACCGCCCATTCCGCAAGTCGCTGGAAGACGCGGTTCGACATTTCGGAAGCCGCGGCCTTGGTGTAGGTGAGGCAGAGGATGGAAGACGGCCGGCATCCGGAAAGCAGCAGCCGGACCACCCGCTGCGTCAACACGTGCGTCTTGCCGGAGCCGGCATTGGCCGACACCCAGGCCGAGCTGCCGGGATCGGAGGCCAGCGATTGCTGAAGCGTCGTCCAGTCCAGCCAATCCCGCGGATGGTCGCCCTCGGGCAGCGCTTCATTCATCGGTCTCGCCTTCCTCGGCATCTGCCGTAGCCCATTCGGCGACGCGGGCAAGGTGGTCGTAGTCGCCTCCGTAGTCGCTCTGCATGAAGGGTACGATGCGCGAGGCGAAACCGGCCTCGCCGCTGCGCAGGTGCATCACGAACTTGGTCAGCTGTTCGATCGATTCCTCGGCAAGCTCGATCGCCGACTTGCCGTTCTTCGCCGCTTCGTTGTTGACGCATTCCGCCTTGAACCGGTCGCCGGGCTTCAGCCGGACATAGAGAAGCTCGTCCGGTTCAAGGGAACCGACGGATTGGAAGGCGCCTGCTCGAAGGGCCGCCGCCTCCAGCGCCAGTTGCGGGTCGAGAAGCGATCGCGCCTGGGAGCAGGTGGGGCTCGATCCCGTCTTGTAGTCGATGATCGTCGCAAGGCCGGATTTCTTGATGTCGATTCGGTCCGCGATCCCCGTCAGCCTGAGTCCGGCTTCGGGTATATCCCAGCCGGCGCTGCATTCGGTGACGGTTTTCCTGATCTCGGGCGCACGATGCGCCTCCCACTCGATGAAGGCCCGGCCGACCTCGACGAAGCGGGGCCGCCAGACCTGGTCGATATGCGGCGGCAGATGCTCCGCGTCGAACAGCTCGTCGACGATTCTCTGCATCGCTTCCCGCGCTGCGGGCGTTCCGGGGATGTGGCTTTCGCGGGTGTAGCGGTCGATGACCGCGTGGTAGAGCGTGCCGCGCTCGGCAGCACCGGGATCGGCGTTGAAGGGTGCGATCGGATCGAGCTTCAGGATCCGTCGTGCGTAGACGGAATAGGGGTCGCGCCGCAGCCGACCGACCTCGCTGAAGGAATATCTCGTCGGCTGCAGGTCGGCTGGTGGCTTCGGTGCCGGCCGTTTCGCCTGCGCCTGGCTCTCACCGGTATCGATCTCGCTTGCCCACAACCGATATTGATCGCCTCGCGCCCGGATCCGCTGTGCGAGGTCGCCGCCCCCGAGAGCCAGCAGCCGCTGCAGCCAGCGCGATGCGACCGTTGGTGTGGAGCCCTGTCGCAGCGAACGCGAATAGATCAGGTGCCGCGTACCGCTGGCCATGATGAAGTCGTGGGCCAGCTGGCCGATGCGGCGTTCCGGCGGCTCCAGTCCCATATCCGTCTTCATCGTGCGCGAAAGGAACGGGTTGTTGATCGTCTGCCCCGGCCAGGACCCCTCGTTCAGGCCGCCGAGGATCATCGTGTCGATGGTCTGCAAACGGGCTTCGAGCGTACCGAAGATGAATATCCGTGGATGGCTCAGCGAGCGCGGCTTGACCGCCTCTCCCGTGGCGAGCGCCTGCACTATATCGATCCACTGCGGCCCGTTCGCCTCCATCTGGCCGTCGGTCTCGATGACCTCGCCGAGAAGAGAGGCGAGCCGTTCCCCTGCTTCCCCGGACCAGAGGGAGGAGAGGTCGCCTCTCTCGCCGGCGCAGACGGCTTCCAGCGCCCGGCCGGTGCGGGTGGCCCATTCGGATAGCGTCAGTTTCGCCGTCGGTCCGCGTCCGTCCGCCCGGCGGGCGAGCAATGCGCCGGCAAGCGGCTCGACAGCCTTGCCAAGACGCCGCGCCAGATCGAGCGCCTGGATGAAGGAGTTCTCCGGAAGCGCCAGACGCCAACCCGGTGGATACCGGTCCTCTCGCTGCCTCTCCTGCTGCTCCTCGAGAAGCGGCGTGAGTGTCGAGATATCCATGTCGCGGCGGCCGCCCCGCAAGGCGAGGAGTTCGAGTGCTTCCGCCGCCCGGCGAAGGGCTTCCGGCTCCATGCCGATGCGCATCAACGGATGTTTCAGGAGGGAGGTGATGGCCACCGGATCGCCGGGCCGCAGCGTGGCTTCCAGGAGTAGCTGGATCAGCGTTCCCTGAGGGGTTGCGGAAAGCGGCGTGCCGGCCGTGTCGTCCGCCGTGATGCCGAAGCGGGCAAGTTCCGCCGTCACGCGACGGGCGAGATTCCGGTCCGGCGTGATCAGCGCCGCCTGCGACTCCCCGCCACCGTGCGCC
Organism: Pseudomonadota bacterium; assembly: GCA_023393575.1. GTDB lineage: Bacteria > Pseudomonadota > Alphaproteobacteria > Rhizobiales > Rhizobiaceae > Neorhizobium. The sequence continues at coordinate 7,384 of JAEWKX010000053.1, read as the reverse complement.
GGCTTCTCCAGTGCGAGGCGAAGGGCTATGGCGATCGCCATGGCTTCCTCGCGTTCGTTCGCGGCCTCGATCAGGGCGACGTCCTCGAATGCGGCACGAACGGCGTCCTTGTCGGCATCCGCGCGCCAGTTGCTCCACTGGTCGGTCGCTGCCGAGGGTGCGAGCGCCTGCGACAGCATCCGGTTCCGCAGGATGATGTCCGGTTCTGGAGGAGCCAGCACCTCCACCTCGTCGCGGGAGATACCGAGCTTGTGCAGCAGGCGCGACAGGCCGAATTGCGGATGGCTGCGGCTCGACGGGTCGATCCCCCCGCCGGATGCCGCGCTGCCGACCATCGTCCAATGTGCGTCCGGCATGTCGAGGTCAAGGCCGGGGAGGACGACGGCGCCTTCGGGTAGCGCCGAGATCGCCGCGATCAGGTCGGCGGCGGCCGGCACGGAGCCGGTGGAACCCGCGACGACGACCGGTCCCTTGTGTTCGCGCTCGAAAATACGCCGCGCTTCGCCGCGCAGCAGCGCGGCCTGATGGCGGGCGGGCGACGAGCGGCGCAATTCCTCGAGCCGCGCCGGCCAGAAGGCGCTGGCGATCTGCAGGAACTCCGCCGTGAGTTGCCACCAGAGTGCATGCTCCGCGGTCTGCAGGTTCTTGAGGTCTCCCCAGTCGCGTTCCTCGGTCTCGACCGAATCGATGAGTTCGGCGAGCGAGCGGGCAAGCCAGATGGCGTCGGCAGGACTTGCAGGCGCAATCAGCGGCGACTCGGAGTGGATGTCCATCACCACCTGCGGCAGCCGGTTGCGCCAGGCAAGGATCAGGCGTCCCAGCTCCAGCAGCCTGGCCACGCCGCCGATCGGCATAGCGAGGTCCATCTCCTCAGGCGCTGCAAGATCGAAATAGCCGCTGTCGTCGTCCGTCTCGCCGAGCGGCCGGATGACCGGGAGGATGGCGGAACGTCCACCCAGCAGATCCACGAATTCCGATCGCAACACGCGTGCGGAGCGTCGGGTCGGCACGAAGATGGTGACGTTGGCAAGTGACAGCGGGTCGGCGGGATCGTGACGGAAGCCATTATGAAGACGTCCGTCGCATAGGGTGGCGGCGACGGTCCTGAGGAATGCTGCTCCGGGAGGGATGGTGAAAATCCGCTTTTGCCGGCGGGGGTCCATCGTCAAGCCTCGGCGTGAAGGCGGGATAGCACCTCTTCCGCCTCGATAAGCGCCTCCGGCGTTCCGACCGTCAGCCAGTGGCCGTCCATGACAAGCCCGAACAGCCTGCCGCGCTCGATGGCCCGGTCGAAATAGATATTCAGGTTGAAGGCCTCCTTCGGCGCATCATCGAAAAGGCCGGAATGCATCGCGATCGCGCCGGCATAGACGAGGGGCATGTCGCCGTCGGCATAGCGGCTGAGCCGGCCCTGGCCGTCGAGCTGGAAGTCCTTCTTGCCGTTGTGGCCGGTCGTCCGCTCCAGCGGCACGCAGAGCAGCGCCATGTCCATCTCGGCGGGATCGAAGAACGCGGCAAGCCTCTGCAGGTTGGCCGGCTGGTGCGGCGGTTCGCCTACCCAGAACAGGTCTGCGTTCATGACGAAGAGCGGCCCCGGATCGAGCAGCTTGAGGCCCTTGGCAAGCCCGCCGCCGGAATTCATAAGCCGCTCGCGCTCGTCCGAGATGGTGACTTCCAGCCGCCTGTAGCGATCGAGATGTGCCTCCATCTGCTCGGCAAAATGGTGGACGTTCACCACGGCACGGCGGACGCCGGCATCGGCAAGAGCGTCGAGGGCATAGTCGATCATCGGCTTTCCGGCGACGCGAACCAGCGGTTTTGGCACCGTATCGGTGATCGGGCGAAGGCGGGTCCCGAGACCCGCCGCCAGCACCATGGCCTGGGTGATCTTCATGCCCTGCTTTCTAAAGCAGCGCTCATGATTCGGGTAGTTCTATTCCCGCCCCGAGGCACCACATGCGCAGCGGTTTCAGCGATTCGTGGCGAAGCGCGGTAGAAAGATACGAGAGCGTGCGCGGCATGTGCTTCATGTAGCCCGGCTTGCCGTCGCGCCGCATCAGCCGCACCCAGAGACCGGCGAGCTTGCAGTTGCGCTGGGCCGACATGATGGCGAAGGCTTTCAGGAACGCCGGTTCGTCGAAGGTGCCCAGCGAGCGTCGGAGGGCCACGTAGTCCCGCATCATCTGGTCGGCGAGGCGCGGCGGGATATCGACGCGCGCGTCCTCTACGATCGAGGCGAGATCATAGGCGGTCGGTCCGATCATCGCATCCTGGAAGTCGATGATGCCGATGCGCCGGACGCCGGCTTCGTCCGCCCGCCAGATGATGTTGGGCGAGTGGAAGTCACGCAGGAGGAGGTTCTTCTCCGCAGCCGCGAGTTCGGCGATCAGTCCGTCCCAGACATCAAGATAGGCCCGTCGCTCCTCGTCGGTCGGCTCGGCCCCGCGCTTCCAGGGCAGGTGCCAGTCGAGCAGAAGCCGGGCCTCCATCTTCATCGCTGTCGGATCGAAATCCGGGATGTGGTGGATGTGATCGCCGTCGATGGGAAGGTCCCGCCGCATCGGATGACTGTGAAGATAGGCGAGGCAGACGACGCCCTCCCTGTAGCGCTCTTCGATAGGACGGCCCGCTTCATCGAGTACGCCGTCGCTCCCAAGGTTCTCGAGGAGAAGGATACCCTGTTCGTAGTCGACCTGCAGAACCTCCGGTGCTGAAAGGCCGATCCCCCTCAGGTAACGCGAGATCGCCACGAACGGATAGGCGTCTTCCGCAAGATGGGCGACCTTCGGATAGGGCTTGCCGTCCAGCACCGGCGGTCCGTCAGGCTGGCGCGGCCAGTCCATGAGGATCACCGCCGGACCTTGCTCCGGGGTCACGGTCTCATAGGCGCGGATGGAAGCATCACCGGTGAGATAGCGGCGCCTGGCGCGGGGATATCCCCAGCAGTCCAGCGTCGAGCGGACAGCGAGGGAGCGGCGGATGCGTTTCAGTATCGATTCCGGGCCGGTGATCGTGGCAAGCCGCCCGGATCCCTCGTGCGTCAGCCGCAGTGTGAGCCTCTCGGCCGGCAGCAGATCCTCCGCCATTTCCGGCCATTCCACCAGGCAGATTCCTGCACCGAGGGCCTCTTCCAGACCGAGTTCGTCGAGTTCCGAGGGATTTCCGAGCCGGTAAAGGTCGAAATGGGAAACCGGAAGGCGAAGATCGTAACTCTGGACCAGGGTGAAGGTCGGGGAGGGAACCTCAAGCTCGTCGTCATCGGCGATTGCGCGTAGCAGGCTGCGGGCGAGGGTCGATTTCCCGGCGCCGAGGTCCCCGGAAAGCGCGAGGCAGTCGCCCGGACGTAGGGCGATGGCCAGGTCCTCGCCGAGCCGGATGGTCGTCGCCTCGTCCGCAAGCGTGATGACGATCGGCCGGCTGTCGGTCATTCGGCGGCGGCGATGGCACGCAGGGTCGCGCCGGTCGGGATGCGGCAGGTGACGGTGGTGCCGCCGCCGGGGCGGCTGTCGATTTGAACCTCTCCCTTGTGAAGAGTGACGAAGCTCTCGACGATCGAAAGACCGAGGCCGGCACCGCTGCGCTTGCCGCCGCGTGGACTGGACGAAAACCGATGGAACACGGTTCCCAGCATTTCCTGCGGAATGCCTGGACCATTGTCTGAAACGGAGAAGATGGCGTCCTTGTCGTTTCTACGGCAGGTCAGCGTGATCGTGCTTCCTGCCGGCGCGAAGTTGGCAGCGTTCGTAAGGAGCTTCAGGAGGATCTGCTTCAGCCGTTGCTGGTCGGCAACAATGCTTCCGAGCCCCGTCGGTGCAATGATCTGCAACGCCACCTCGTTCTCCTGAAGCCGGTCGGCAATCTGCATCGCCACGTCGTCAAGCAGGTCGTCGAGACCGACGTCGGCATAGTTGAGCTGCATGATCCCGGCATCGACCGTCGCCAGGTCGAGGATGTCGTTGACGATCGTCAGAAGCAGGGAGGAGGAGGTGGAGATGTGCTCGATATACTCCGCCTGCCGATCGTTGAGCGGACCTATGCCCGGCGTCTTCAGCAGATCCGTGAACCCGATGATGTTGGTGAGCGGCGAACGCAACTCGTAGGAGACGTGCTGGACAAAATCGTTCTTGATTTCGTCTGCCTTGCGAAGCGCTTCGTTCTTCTCCAATAGCGCCCGCTCCGCGCGGGCACTCGCCGTCATGTCTACGAAGGTGAACATGGTCTGGGCATTGGGGAGCGGCGTGACGGCATAGTCCAGGATAAGCCCGGAATAAAGCTCGAACGTCCCCTGCAGCGACGGCCGCTCGTCGTCGAAATTGGTCAGCATCTGGCCGAAATGCCGCCAGCCGTCGGACTTGTCATAGGACGGGCTGCAAGCCTCCTCGATCGCACGGATATGCGTGCCGGGCTGCGCCTGCTCGGCCGTGACGCCCCAGAGCGCGCGAAACGCCGGGTTGGAAAGCCGCAGCCGGCCGTCGGGACCGAACACCGCCACGCCTTCCGAGAGGTGGTCGATCGTCTCGCCCTGAACCCGCAGCAGCGTGTTGTAGCGCGTTTCGAGATTGACCTGCTCCGTGAGGTTTTCGAAGACCCAGGTGGCGCCGCCCTGCGGATGAGCCGTGGCGATCACCCTGAGGGTCTCGCCGTTCGGGAGGTGCCAAAGGTCGGTCTTGGTATCCAGCTCCCGGTAGATCGATAGCGCGGACTCTTTCCAGGCGCGCCAGTTGAGCTGTTCCGGCAACTTGTTGGTGCTGCGCAGGCGGTCGAGAATCTCGTTGTTGTCCGGCCTGGAATCCAGGAAATTGAGATCGAGGCCCCACAAGGCGACGAAGGCCTGGTTGTAAAACTGCAGCCGCCTGTCGCGGTCGAAGATGGCCACCGGTGTCGCCAGGTGGTCGAGCGTTTCGGCGTGGCTGCGCAGCGTTCTCTTCAGTTCCTCGCGAATAGCTTCGGCTTTGGATACGTCTATGGCCATTCCGGCCGAGCCGCCTGTCGCCACGACGTCGACGATATCGTAGATCGTGCGGTTGCCGTGGACCACCGTCGAGACCCGGTCGTGGAAGGGCGATGTCGGCTTTGCCGTGGTGCGGATCTTCTCGCGTGCAATGGTTCCGAGGAATTCGCGCGCTTCGCCCAGCGCGTGGTCCGGGCCGGTAGCCTCCACTGCCTCACTGTAAGCCTGGTTGACCCACGTCAGCTTGCCTTCTGCGTCCCGCCGCCACGCAGGTTGCTCGATGGCATCGAGAAGAGATTGAAACAGGGTGATCGAGCTCCGCAGGCGCTCGCGTTCGATCTTCAACTCGGCAAGCTCGGCGCGTAGGTTGTTCAGTGCGATGAAGCGTACGAATGCCTTGCCGCCCGAGACCCGGCCCTGGACCTCCAGGATCTCGTCCTGGACGGTCTCTATCACCATATCGAAGCTGCTTGCGTCTCCACGGAGCCGTTCTACCGCCCTTTCGAGCTCGGCCGCTGAGGAAGGTCTGACCCAGCGTCCAAAGGTGAGAAACTCACGCTCGTTCTGTGGTGCTCCGGTATCGGTGGGCAGGTGGCCCAGGACCTCTGGCCGCGCCGTGACGCCGTCCCAGATCACGATGCGGCGGTTCTTCTCGGCGATCAGCGCCTCGTACTTGGATATCCGCTGTTGTGCATCGGAGAGGGCAGCACGCATCTCCTGGCTCTCCGCCTCCATGTTGCCCCGCTGACGCACCAGCCACAGCACGGACAGAACAACTGCGCCGAGTGCGCCGACGACGAGGGAGGAGGTGACGACCTCGGTGGAGGAGAACAGCCGGCTGGCGGTCGCGGCATGCTGCTGCGCCATTGCCCCGGTGGCGACGCATGCCAGGGCAGTGCCGGACAAGAAAGCATGCAAGGGAAGGAGCCTGCTGCGGCCCGGATTGCCTCGTGCGATGGCGGTGCTCGCCGTGCCCCTGCTGTCCGCATCAACGGCGGCCCCGCAGCAGGAAGCTGCCTCCTCGCAGAGGTTCTTTTTCTTCACCGACATCCCCGGTCTGTCTCCGTCCATTGCCGCATCTCGACAAGACATCCCACATCGCCCTTGCCCGAAGCAGGAGCGAATCGATGTCCAAGAGAATACTTGCTTAGGGAATCGGCGGGAAGGGCGGGGGCAAAAAAGAAGATCGCGGCCCGTCAAGACCGCGATCTTCAATATCTTGTGGAAGGATGACCGAAAGATCAGTATCTGTAGTGTTCAGCCTTGAACGGCCCCTGGGGTGATATCCCAATATAGGCGGCCTGTTCCTCCGAGAGTTCCGTCAGCTTCACGCCGAGCTTGCCGAGATGCAGGCGTGCGACCTTCTCGTCGAGGTGCTTGGGAAGAATGTAGACCTCGTTCTTGTATTGACCCTGCTTCGTGAACAGTTCGATCTGGGCAAGGACCTGGTTCGTGAACGACGCCGACATGACGAAGGACGGGTGGCCCGTCGCGTTGCCGAGATTGAGCAAGCGGCCCTCCGACAGCAGGATGATCCGGTTACCCTTCGGAAACTCGATCATATCCACCTGCGGCTTGATATTGGTCCATTTCAGGTTCCGGAGCGCTGCAACCTGGATCTCGTTGTCGAAATGGCCGATATTGCCGACGATCGCCATGTCCTTCATGGCGCGCATGTGGTCGATGCGGATCACGTCCCGGTTTCCGGTGGTGGTGATAAAGATGTCGGCGGTTGAAACCACGTCCTCCAGCACGACCACTTCGAACCCGTCCATCGCTGCCTGCAGGGCGCAGATCGGATCGACTTCCGTCACCTTCACGCGTGCGCCGGCACCGGCAAGCGAAGCTGCCGATCCCTTGCCGACGTCGCCGTAGCCGCAGACGTCGGCCACCTTGCCGGCCATCATCACGTCTGTGCCGCGGCGGTTGCCGTCGACGAGCGATTCCTTGCAGCCGTACTTGTTGTCAAACTTGGACTTGGTGACGGAATCGTTGACGTTGATCGCCGGGAAGGGCAGCAGGCCCTTCTTGGAAAGCTCGTACAGGCGATGGACGCCGGTGGTGGTTTCCTCCGTCACGCCCTTGATGGCGTCGCGTTGCTTCGTGAACCAACCTGGAGCGGCCTTCAGGCGTTTCCTGATCTGGGCGAACAGGACTTCTTCCTCTTCCGAGCCGGGATTGGACAAGACGTCCTCGCCGGCCTCGGCGCGCGCGCCGAGCAGGATGTACATGGTTGCATCGCCGCCGTCGTCGAGGATCATGTTGGAAACCCCGCCATCGGCCCACTGGAAGATCTTGTCGGTATATTCCCAGTACTCGGTGAGCGATTCACCCTTCACGGCAAAGACCGGAATGCCGGCCTCCGCAATTGCCGCAGCCGCATGGTCCTGGGTCGAGAAGATGTTGCAGGAGGCCCAGCGCACGTCCGCACCG
>JAEWKX010000042.1 GCA_023393575.1 Pseudomonadota bacterium | reverse complement strand
ATTACGACGTAGTCGAACGCTTCCACGAGAAGCCGGACGCCACCGCGCTCGCCTCCCTCGTGGAATGCCGCCTGGAGACGGGGCGCACCCACCAGATCCGTGTCCACATGGCTCATATCGGCTGCCCGCTGATCGGTGATCCCGACTACAGCGCCGGTTTCCGGACCAAGGCGAACCTCCTGCCGGAACCCGCAAAGACCGCGGTAAATGCGTTCCACCGTCAGGCGCTGCACGCCTTCCTGCTCGCCTTCGAGCATCCGCGCACCGGCGAGGTGCTGGAATTCGAAGCACCGATGCCCGCCGACAACCAGGAACTGGTGGGGGCATTGCGCGGTTAGACGAGCATCGAACGGCAGGGCCGAACATTACAAAGATGTAACGAAATAACGTTCAAGTGATCGGCCCGACCTGCTTGAATCACTGTTCTGCCGCACTTATCTGTCACTTGGGTCGGTGCGGGATCGGAAATGATCTGCGCCGTTTGGCTCGCCTCAGCGCGTGTCGCTCGTGAAGAGGGAGCCAGGAGAAATAGGTAAAAAGGGGGTGCTTTATGGCCCGCAACACATTGCCGTCCATCACGGCCGGCGAAGGCGGTCTCAACCGCTATCTCGATGAAATCCGCAAGTTTCCCATGCTGGAGCCGCAGCAGGAATACATGCTTGCCAAGCGCTATGCCGAACATGGCGATACCGATGCCGCCCACAAGCTCGTCACCAGCCATCTGCGTCTCGTGGCGAAGATCGCCATGGGCTATCGCGGCTACGGACTGCCGATCGGCGAAGTCGTCTCCGAAGGCAATGTCGGCCTGATGCAGGCCGTCAAGAAGTTCGACCCGGAACGCGGTTTCCGCCTGGCAACCTACGCCATGTGGTGGATCAAGGCATCGATCCAGGAATACATCCTGCGCTCGTGGTCGCTCGTGAAGATGGGCACGACCGCCAATCAGAAGCGCCTGTTCTTCAACCTGCGCCGATTGAAGGGCCGCCTCCAGGCCATCGAGGAGGGCGACCTGAAGCCTGAGCAGGTCGCCGAGATCGCGACCAAGCTGAACGTGTCCGAAGAGGAAGTGGTCTCCATGAACCGCCGCCTCTCCGGCGACGCCTCCCTGAATGCCCCGATCCGCGCCACGGAGGGTGAATCCGGCCAATGGCAGGATTGGCTCGTCGATGAGAACGACAGCCAGGAAGAGGTGCTGATCGAGCAGGACGAGCTGGAAACCCGCCGCCGCATGCTCGCGAAAGCGATGAGCGTGCTGAACGACCGCGAGCGCCGGATCTTCCAGGCCCGCCGCCTGGCCGACGACCCGATCACGCTGGAGGATCTGTCCACCGAGTTCGATATCAGCCGCGAACGTGTCCGGCAGATCGAAGTACGCGCCTTCGAGAAGGTGCAGGAGGCGGTCCAGAAGGAAGCCTTGGCCCAGGCCAACGCACTTCGCGTGGTCGACGCCTGACGGTTCGGTCGCGATACGCATCACAAGGAAAGAGGCCGGCGGATCGCTCCGCCGGCCTCTTGTCTTTACTGGCCCGTCGATGCAGGCGGAGTACCGCCTCCCGCGGCGCCCCATTCGCGGATCGCATCGTTGAACGCCTGTGTGCCCGCTTCGCCTTTCTGGAGCGTCAGCAGCGCACGCCGCCCATTTCGGTAAGCGAGCGGAATGTCGATCCAGTTCCGCGACCGCAGCAGTTCGATATTGGTAGCCCGTGCATCGGGGAAATCGTTGAGCGCGATCATGTGGAAGTCGTCGGTGATCTTCGCCGGCACGGCGATCAGGGCATCGCCCCGATCCTGCTCCGTCTGCTTCATGGCGAGACGCTGGACGCTGTCGATCGCGCCGCCTTCGAAACCGGGAGGAACGGCGAAGACGATCTCGACCAGGTGGCTTGCCGGCAAGGACGCATCGGTGTTCCGCTTGAAGGTGAGAAGGGCCGTCAACCCACGTCCAGGGACGTTGATCCGTCCCTGCACCACCGGTACCTGCGCACCATTCTCTCCTGCCTCACGCTGGAGTGACCAGGAGACGGTACCCTCGATGGCGGTGGGCGCCGTCTGGCCGAGGCGTTCTTCGTAAAGGAACATCTTCTCGCCCGGAAGGGCCGCGGCATCCTCAGGCGTGGCGGAGGGCTCGGCCGGAGCCTGTGCGGAGGGCATTGCTTCCGACGGCGTGGCAGGCGGCGCGTTCAACTGGGCAACCGACTGGCCCTCGCCGGTTGCTGCGCCGGTCGCACCCGGACCTTCGTCCACCTCCGTGCCGTCCGGCAGCAGTCGCTGGGTGAACTTGGAATCTGCGGCGACGCCCTCATCGGCGGCAGGTACCGCAGTCTCCGCGGGTGGGGTCTGATCCTCGGCGGGTGGAGTTTCCTCGGTGGCAGGCGCCTCGACGTCGGCGACCTCCGCTTGAGGGGCGGTTGCCTCGGTGGTGGCCGCAGGATCGGAAGTACCGACGATCTGCGTGATCGAGTCCCGGTTGATCCACAGCGCATATCCGCCCGCACCAACGATCAGAAGCCCGATCAGCGCCAGGATCGGAGCGGCATAATTGCGCTTCTTCGGCGCGACACGATAGGCGCGCGGCGGCGGAGGCACCATGTCGCCTTCGTCATCCACGCCCGCGGCCACGGCGCCGTTCTCCGCAGGCAATGCATCGCGGTTATAGCCGATCAGTTCTTCCAGGTCGTTCCACGGATCGTTGTCCCTGGCTGCCTGACCCTCCGGTCCCGCCTTCTCGCTGCGAAGCGCCTCGTCGAAATCGTGTGCGGCATCGGAAGCATAAGCGGCCGCCGGGAGATCCGGCAGATCGGTCACCGGCGGCATGCGGACGGTGTCCGCCTCCGCATAGGTCTGTTCGTCGAAGTGAGCCTCGACCACGCCCGACTGAGACTCGTTGTAGAGGAGCTCCGGAGCCTCCGGCGATGAAACCGTCCGTTCCGGAACTTCCTGCCATGCGGACTTTGCCGTATCCGCCGCGGGTTGCTCGGGAGGCCAGGTCCAGTCGTCGGCCGCACCCGCCGAAGCCCCCCCGG
>JAEWKX010000006.1 GCA_023393575.1 Pseudomonadota bacterium | reverse complement strand
TGCCCATACCCGCTGGGCCACCCATGGCGTGCCGAACGAAACGAACGCCCATCCGCATTTCGTCGACGGCGTGGCCGTGGTCCATAACGGCATCATCGAAAATTTCGGCGAACTGAAGGAAGAGCTGCAGGCGGAGGGCGTTACCTTCCAGACGCAGACGGACACGGAGGTCGTCGGGCAACTGATCGCCCGCAATCTGCGCAGCGGAATGGGGCGCCGCGAGGCGATGCAGGCGATGTTGCAGCGGATCACCGGCGCCTATGCGCTTGCCGTCATCTTCGCGGATGATCCTTCCACCATCATCGCCGCCCGCTCCGGGCCGCCGCTTGCCATCGGGCATGGACGCGGCGAAACCTATCTCGGCTCGGACGCGATCGCCCTGGCGCCCTTTACCAACGAGATCACCTACCTCGTCGATGGAGACTGGGCCGTGATCGGCAGGGAAGGGGCCTTCATCTTCGACCACGACGGTAACCGCGTCGAACGTCCCCGCCAGATCACGCAGGCAGCCGCCTATTTTGTCGACAAGGGCAATCACCGGCACTTCATGGAGAAGGAGATCTACGAGCAACCCGAGGTGATCTCCCACGCGCTCGCCCATTATGTCGATCTCGCCGGCCACAGCGTGGATCCGGCAGCCGGAAACGCCATCGATTTCGCCTCGATCCGCGGATTGGCAATCTCGGCCTGCGGCACGGCCTACCTTTCGGGGCTGGTCGGCAAGTACTGGTTCGAGCGCTATGCGCGCTTGCCGGTTGAAATCGACGTCGCCTCCGAGTTCCGCTACCGGGAGATCCCGCTCTCCGCCGATCAGGCAGCCCTGTTCATCTCGCAGTCGGGTGAAACTGCCGATACGCTCGCTTCGCTGCGTTATTCGCGAGATGCGGGATTGAAGATCGGCGCGGTGGTGAACGTCCAGGAATCTACCATCGCCCGCGAATCCGATGCGATCTTCCCGATCATGGCCGGCCCGGAAATCGGCGTTGCATCGACGAAAGCCTTCACCTGCCAGCTGACCGTCCTTGCATCGCTTGCCGTTGCCGCCGGGAAGGCGAGGGGAGTGATCTCCCCTGCCGAGGAAAAACAGCTCGTGAAGAGCCTCGCGGAGATGCCGCGCCTCATGAGTGGAGTGCTGAACACCATCGGGCCGCAGGTCGAGGTGCTCGCCCGAGAGCTCTCAAAGTACAAGGACGTGCTCTATCTCGGTCGCGGCACAAGCTTCCCGCTGGCGCTCGAAGGAGCGCTGAAGCTCAAGGAGATCTCCTACATCCATGCCGAAGGCTATGCCGCCGGCGAACTCAAGCACGGACCGATCGCGCTGATCGACGAGAACATGCCGGTGATCGTCATTGCGCCGCATGACCGCTTCTTCGAGAAGACCGTCTCGAACATGCAGGAGGTGGCGGCCCGCGGCGGCAGGATCATCTTCATCACGGACGAAAGGGGCGCGGCGGCGTCCAAGCTTCCGACCATGGCGACCATCGCCTTGCCCAACGTCGCCGAGATCATCGCGCCCATGGTCTTTTCGCTGCCGATCCAGTTGCTGGCCTACCATACGGCGGTCTTCATGGGCACGGATGTCGATCAGCCGCGCAACCTTGCCAAATCGGTCACCGTGGAATGACCTTGCATGCACTGGCCCGCTTGGGCATTGTCCTTCCCATCTTATCTTTCCAGGCATGGCTCGATAGCGGCAAATAATGGCTGAAGATCCCGATCGCATCCCGGTTGCAACCCGGTTGAGGAACAATTTCCTGACCGGGGTCATCATCTGCGCTCCCCTGGCGATCACCATCTGGCTGACGTTCAGTTTCATCCGCTGGGCGGACAGCTGGGTAAAACCCTACATCCCGGCGCGCTACAACCCGGAAAACTATCTGAACATCGCGATGCCCGGCCTGGGCATGGTGATAGCCGTCGTGCTGATCACCATGATCGGCTTTCTCGGAAAGAACCTGATCGGCCGCTCCATCGTCGGCTTCGGTGAATCGATCCTGCATCGGATGCCACTCGTCCGCACGGTCTACAAGAGCCTGAAGCAGATCTTCGAGACGGTGCTCAAGGAGCAGTCTACTTCGTTCAAGAAATGCGGCCTGATCGAGTTTCCGAGCCCGGGGACCTGGGCGCTCGTGTTCATTTCCGGCAATGCCAAGGGCGAGATCGCAGCATGTCTAGGCGAGGAGGGCGAGGACCTGGTGAGCGTATTCCTTGCGCCAACCCCGGAACCGACAGCCGGCTTCCTGATGTTCGTGCCGCGCAGCAAGATCGTCATGCTCGACATGACACCGGAGGAGGGGGCCCGCCTGCTCATTTCCGGAGGATTGCTGGCGCCGGACTACAAACCGAAGACCTCCCAGCCGGTTGCGGTTCCGCAGACCCTCAGCCCGCACCCAGGAACCTGACCGCTTCGTCCCGGCGGTGCAGGTAGAGCAGTGTCCGGATGCTCCGGCCACGCTGGCCGCTGAGATCCGGATCCCTGTCCAGCAGATAGGTTGCGTCCTTGCGGGCAATCTCGAGGAGATCCGCGTGCGCCTCGAGGCTGGCGATCCTAAAGCCCGGGGTACCGGATTGTCGTGTTCCGAGGAGCTCGCCCTCGCCACGCAGCTTGAGGTCCTCCTCGGCGATGAGGAAGCCGTCCTCGCTGTCCCGCAGGATGGACAGGCGGGCATGTCCGGTTTCGCTGAGCGGACCCTTGTAGAGCAGGATGCAGGTGGAAGCCTCGTCGCCGCGGCCGACGCGGCCCCGCAACTGGTGCAGCTGCGCCAGCCCGAAGCGCTCGGCGTGCTCGATCACCATGATCGTCGCATCCGGCACGTCGACCCCGACCTCGACCACCGTCGTCGCGACCAGAAACCGGAGTTCCCCGGCCTTGAAGGCGGCCATGACCGCATCCTTTTCCGGACCCGCCATCCGGCCGTGGACGAGCCCGACCGCCGGACCGAATTCCCTGGCGAGGACTGCGAAGCGCTCCTCGGCCGACATCAGGTCGGAGACATCGGATTCCTCCACGAGAGGGCAGATCCAGTAGGCCTTCTTGCCCTCTTCCAGCGCGGTCTTGAGCCGGTTGATGATGTCGCCTGTCCGTTCCGTCGGAATGGTCACCGTCTGGATCGGTTTCCGCCCTGCGGGCTTTTCCGTCAGCTTGGACACGTCCATGTCGCCGAAGGCGGCGAGCACAAGCGTGCGCGGAATGGGCGTGGCCGTCATGACGAGCATATGGGGGGATATGCCCTTGGCCGTGAGGCGCAGGCGCTGGTGAACGCCGAACCGGTGCTGCTCGTCGACGACGGCGAGAAGCAGGTTGCGGTAGTTCACCGCGTCCTGAAAGAGCGCATGGGTTCCGATGATGATCTGCGCCTCGCCGCTGGCGATCCGCTCGACGATCGCATCGCGTTCCCGGCCTTTCGTCCGTCCGGTCAGCACCTCAACCGAAATACCCGCAACGGCGGCGAGTTTCGAGATGGTTGCATGATGCTGGCGGGCGAGGATCTCCGTCGGCGCCATCAGAACCGCCTGCCCGCCACCCTCCACGGCTGCCGCCATCGCCATGAGCGCAACCAGCGTCTTGCCGGCGCCGACATCGCCCTGCAGCAGCCGCAGCATGCGGTCTTCTGCGGCCATGTCTCTCAGGATGTCGCCGACCGCGGCCTCCTGGCTTGCGGTGAGGGTGAACGGCAGGGCGGCCCTGATCCGCTCCGAAAGACTGCCGGTCGCTCGGATCGGTTGCCCCGGTACCTTGCGCAGGCGCTGGCGGACAAGGGCGAGCGAGACCTGGCCCGCGAGAAATTCGTCATAGGCGAGGCGGCGGCGCGCAGGCGATCGCGCATCCACGTCCGCCTCGTCTCGCGGGTCGTGGAGCCGGCGGAAGCTTTCGGCGACGGAACCGAGACCCTGCCGCGCGGCGAGCGTCGCGTCCAGCCAATCCGGTATATCCGGCAGTCGGGCAACAGCGCCTTCAACCGCCTTTCTCAGAACCTTCGGCGAAAGCCCCGCAGTCAGGGGATAGATCGGTTCGACCAGTGGCAGGTTTGCAGCTTCCGACGCTTTCACCATGAAATCCGGATGGACCATGGAGGGACGGCCGTTGAACCAGTCGACCTTGCCGCTCACCATCATGGTCTCGTCGATCGGCAGCGCCCTTTCCAGCCAATTCCCTTTCACATGGAAGAAGGTAAGCGCCAGTTCGCCGGTGTCGTCGTGGAGGAAGACGCGGTAGGGCATGTTCGCCTTGCCCCGTGGCGGCGGCTGGTGACGATCGACCCGTCCCTCGATGGTGACGACGGCACCTTGTGGAGCAAGGGCGATGCCGGGACGGTTGCGGCGATCGATGATCGAGCTCGGCGCGTGGAAGAGGAGATCGATCACCCGGCAGTCGTCCGGGCTTTCCCGCCCCGTGACCCGTGCGATCAGATCGGCGACCTTGGGGCCCACGCCGGGAAGCGATGCGACGGGTGCGAAAAGCGGATCGAGAATGGCGGGACGCATGGACGGCAAAATGCGACGGATTTCCGCTCTTTTGCAAGGTGACGAAGTGGAAATTCCGACCTATATGAGCCTCTCCACACAGGGACTTCTTTCATGACAGGACTATCGCGCAGCAGCGTGGATCTAGCACCCCGGCGCCGTCGCATACTTTACCGCTGCTGGCATCGCGGCATCCGGGAAATGGACCTCGTGTTCGGACAGTTCGCCGAGGACGAGATCGCGAGGCTGTCGGAGGCGGAACTGGACGAGTTCGAGGCGATCATGGGAGAGGACGACCATGATCTTCATGCGTGGATCACGGGCGCGACCCCCTTGCCAGATCATCTGAGGACGCCGCTCTTCGCGCGTGTTTCCGCCTACCGGCCGGATTTCGATCCCGTCACCATCGCGACCCTGCAGGCGAAGTCAGAGCAAGAGAGATGATCCCGGGGTTCGATCCGAGAAAGGTTGCGGCTACCGCCACGCCGCTGACGGTCGGCAACGTGCCTCCCGGCATGGAGCCGCTTCTGCTGGCCGAGATGGCGCGCGCCGGGCAGGCGGTCGCCTATGTGATGTCCGACGGCCAACGGATGTCGGACGTGGAGCAGATGCTGGGTTTCGTAGCGCCCGAGATTCCCGTTCTGACCCTGCCTGCCTGGGACTGTCTTCCCTATGACCGCGTCTCCCCCGGCGCCGATGTCTCCGCGCGGAGACTTGCGGCGCTTTCCGGCCTCATAGCGCATGCGAAGAAGCCGCATCCGGCGATCGTGCTCGTCACGGTCAATGCAATGCTACAGAAGATCGCACCATCGGAGGTGATCGAAAGCCTCGCCTTCTCCGCCCGCCCTGGCAACACCATCCGAATGGACGATATTGCCGCCCGCCTGGAAAGAAACGGCTTCGACCGCGTTCCGACAGTGCGCGAGGTCGGTGAATTTGCCGTGCGTGGCGGCATTCTCGATGTCTTCGTGCCCGGAACGGAGGAGCCCGTTCGCCTCGACTTCTTCGGCGATACGCTGGAGACGATCCGCACCTTCGACCCGGCAAGCCAGCGGACAACCGGGCAGGCCCGCTCCCTCAACCTGAACCCGATGAGCGAGGTATCGCTGACGCCGGACACGATCAGCCGTTTCCGCACCAATTATCTTGCGCTGTTCGGGGCGGCGACGCGTGACGATGCGCTGTACCAGGCAGTCTCCGAGGGGCGCCGCTATGCCGGCATGGAGCACTGGCTGCCATTGTTCTACGAGCGGCTGGACAGCGCTTTCGATTATCTGGCGGGCTTCCGCCTGGTGACCGACCATACTGCGCGCGAAGCTGCCGGCGAGCGCTCCAAACTCGTCGTTGATTACTACGAAGCCCGTCGCGACAGCGGCACGCAAGGGAAGGGGGCCGCGGCGCAGGCCGCCCCCTACAAGCCCGTCCCCCCCGGGCAGCTTTATCTCGACGGCAAGGCGCTCTCTGCCGCACTCGACGCTGCAAATGCAATCCGCCTCACACCGTTCAACGAGCACGACACGGAAAGCCGTCGGGTGCTTGAGCTCGATGCTCGCGTCGGGCCCCACTGGGCGAAATCGCAGGCCGAGAAGGATGACCGCAACGAACGGGTGAACGTGTTCGACCTCGCGGTGAAGCACATCGCCGACAAGCGTTCGGCCGGTTCCAAGGTGCTGATCACGGGGTGGTCGGCCGGTTCGCTTGACCGGCTGCTGCAGGTTCTCGATGAGCACGGCCTCAAGCGCGTGAAGCAGGTCGAGGCCTTCGACGATCTCGATCAGCTGGAGAAGGGAGAAGCGGCTTCCGCCGTGCTCAGCCTGGAGGGCGGCTTCGAAAGCGGCGATATCGTCGTCATCGGCGAACAGGACATCCTCGGCGACCGGATGGTGCGGCGGGGCAAGCGCCGCAAGCGGGGGGCCGACTTCATATCGGAGGTCTCCGGGCTCGACGAAGGCTCGCTCGTCGTCCATGCCGAGCACGGTATCGGGCGGTTTGTAGGTCTCGTCACGATCGAAGCCGCCGGAGCGCCGCGTGCCTGCCTCGAACTGCATTATGCGGACGACGCGAAGCTGTTCCTGCCGGTCGAGAACATCGACCTGCTTTCCCGTTACGGCTCTGACGCAGCCGAAGCGCCCCTCGACAAGCTCGGCGGTGGCGCGTGGCAGGCCCGCAAGGCCAAGCTCAAGAAGCGGCTGCTCGACATGGCCGATGCGCTCATCCGCATCGCCGCAAGCCGGATCACCCGCCGTGCCCCTGTGCTCGCCGCCCCTGACGGACTTTATGACGAATTCGCTGCCCGCTTCCCGTATGACGAAACCGAGGACCAGGGAAACGCCATCGATGCGGTCCGGGAGGATCTCTCGGCCGGCAAGCCGATGGACCGGCTGGTCTGCGGAGACGTCGGCTTTGGCAAGACGGAGGTGGCGCTGCGCGCGGCCTTCCTCGCGGCGATGAACGGCGGGCAGGTAGCGGTCGTCGTGCCGACGACACTTCTCGCGCGCCAGCACTTCAAGACCTTCCGCGAGCGCTTCCGCGGTCTCCCGATCAAGGTGGCGCAGGCGTCCCGCCTGGTACCGGCCAAGGAACTCGCGCAGGCCAAGAAGGACCTGGCGGAGGGCAAGGTCGATATCGTCGTGGGGACGCATGCGCTGCTCGGCAGCGGCATCAAGTTCTCGAACCTTTCTCTGCTTATCATCGATGAGGAGCAGCATTTCGGGGTCAAGCACAAGGAGCGCCTCGGTGAGCGCAAGCTGTTCC
>JAEWKX010000002.1 GCA_023393575.1 Pseudomonadota bacterium | reverse complement strand
CCCATCGGCTCGAGGAAATCAAGCGCATCCACGCTCAGGTCGCGAGCGCCGTTCCCGTCGACTATGTTCTGGCGCCCACTGCTTCCCAAAACGACGCCGTTCTTGCGACCCTGAAACCGGGATCCCTGATCATCAATGCGACCGGCCTCGGCAAGGATGCGCCGGGCTCGCCCCTGTCGGACAGCTGCCGGTTTCCGGAGAAGGCCATCGTCTGGGATCTCAACTATCGCGGTGACCTCGTCTTCCTCGACCAGGCTAAGGCGCAGGAGCAGGAAAGGTCGCTTCAGATCGAAGATGGCTGGACCTATTTCCTGCATGGCTGGACCCAGGTGATCGCCGAGGTCTTCGATGTCGAGATCCCGACGTCCGGTCCACGCTTCGAGCGCATCTCGGAGATCGCCAAGGAGGCGGCGGGACGATGAGCACAAAGGAACGCATTCTCGTCACGCCACGTTCCCTGACGGCCGAGCCGCATCCAGAGGTCGAGAAGCTTCGTGAACGCGGCTTCGAGATCGTCTATGCGACGGCCGGCGCGATGCCTTCCGAGCAGGAACTGATGGGCCTGGTTCCCGGCTGCATCGGCTGGCTGGCCGGTGTCGAACCGGTCACGCCCCGCATCGTCGAGGCCGCCGACAGACTCAAGGTAATCAGTCGCAACGGCGTCGGAGTGGACAATCTTCCCCTCGACGATCTTACTCGCCGCGGCGTGCGCGTGATGATCGCGGAAGGCGCCAATTCGCTTGGGGTCGCCGAACTGACGATCGGCCTGATCTTCAGCGCGCTCCGCTCCATCCCGCATGCCGATGCGGGCATCAAGGCCGGCCAATGGCCGCGCCAGCGGGGCATCGAAATCCGCGGCAGAACGGTGGGTATCATCGGCTGCGGCGCGATCGGCCGCGAAGTCTCCCGGATGATCGTCGCGCTGGGCGCCCAGGTCATGGCCTATGACCCGATCCGGCCCAATCTCGACCTGCCGGGCGAGGCGTTCTCCTATCATGAGGTGGACGAGATCGTCGCTTCGGCCGATATCCTGACCCTGCACTGCCCGCTGCCCAAGGACGGCTCGGCGCTGCTCGACGCAAAGAGGCTGTCGTCCGCCAGGGACGGCCAGATCCTGATCAACACGGCCCGGGCGCGGCTGATCGACGAGGATGCCCTGATCGAGGCGCTCGATCAGGGCCGGATCGGCGCCTATGCCACGGACGTCTTCGAGCCGGAGCCCCCGGCTTCACTGCGACTTGCCGGTCATCCCAGGGTGATAGCGACGAGCCACATAGGCGGCTTCACGGCCGAAAGCGTCGACCGCGCAACCCGCATCGCCGCCGACAACCTGCTGCTGGCGCTCGGAGGCTGATCGTGTCAGGCCGGCTGTTCGAAACCAACCTCGAAGGACCGCTCGCGGCCGATCTGCCGGAGCGGCCAACCGAGGGACTGACTTTCTACTGGCTCGGCCAAGCCGGTTTCATCGTCGATATCGCGGGGATCAGGATCGTCATTGATCCCTATCTCTCGGACTCGCTTGCCGAGAAATATCGCGGCACGCCAAGACCGCATGTGCGGATGATGCCGCCGCCGGTTGCTCCCTCCGACATCGGCCATATCGACTATGTCCTGTGCACCCACGCACATACGGATCACATGGATCCCGGGACACTGCCCGGCCTGCTCGAAGCAAACCCTACCGCGAGGCTCCTCGTGCCGCGGGCGACGAGAAACCTGGCGCTCGACCGGTCAAAGGTCGAAGGGGCGCGACTTCTCACGATAGACGCGGGGGAAAGGGTGCAGCTTTCACCCAAGCTCGCGCTGACGGCAACCCGTGCTGCCCATGAGAACGTAGAGCGCGATCCGGAGGGCAATCATCGCTTCCTGGGATATTTCCTCGCAGGACCCGCAGGGCGCATCTGGCACTCCGGTGACTGCGTGCCTTTCGACGATCTGGTCGAGGAGGTGCGCCGGCTGGAACCCGACATCGCCCTGATGCCGGTCAACGGCCGGCGGCCGGAACTCTCGGACAACGGCGTGCCGGGCAACTTCACGCTCGACGAGGCGATCACCGTCGCCTGCGAGGTCGGCGCATCCGATCTCGTTGCGCATCATTACGGCCTCTTCGACTTCAACACGCTCGCCCCCGAAGCGATCGATGCGACGGCAGAAGCCACATCGGCGATCCGCTTGACCCGGGCTCGGGAGGCAATTGCTTTCCAATGGAGCGCGACCTAGCATGGAAGCGTCGAACCGAAAGGCCTGCTTGCCGGATGAACATGCCCATGGATAGCAAGGCGCCCACTGGCGAAAGCAAGGCAGCGAGTGGTCGCAACATCATCGAACTGATCCGAGCGATGCGGCCGGACCTGCGCAAGTCCGACCGAAAGGTTGCCGATGTCGTGCTGGCAGACCCGCAGCGGATACTGAACTCGACAGTGGGAGAGACGGCGGCCCTGGCGGGCGTCAGCCAGCCGACGGTGCTGCGCTTCGCCACCGCGATCGGCTGCTCAGGCTTCCCGGATTTCAAGATCCGGCTGGCACAGAGCCTGGCCTTCGGAACGCCGGCCACCCATTCCGTCATCCAGGACACCGATCAGCCGGTAACGGTTGCGGAAAAGATCTTCAACTATACGATGACGAGCCTCGACTGGGCACGGTCGCACCTGGACATGGCTGCGCTCAACGAAGCCATAGACGTGCTGAGCGATGCGCGCTCCATCGTGTTCTTCGGCTTCGGCGCATCCGGGATCGTGGCACGAGATGCCCAGCAGAAATTTCCGCTCTTCGGCGTCCCCTGCGGGGCCGAGCTCGACTCCCACCAGCAAGTGATGGTGGCATCCCTGATGCGGCCAGGTGAAGTGGCCTTCGTCATCTCCAATACCGGCACCACGCGCTCCATCATCGAGATCGCAAGGATCGCCCGCGGAAACGGCGCCAAGGTGATCTGTCTCACTGGTTCCGATTCGCCACTGACGCACTATTGCGACGTGTCTCTCATTGTCGAGACGCTGGAAAACACGAATATGTATACGCCGACCATTTCGCGGATCGCGGCGTTGGTGATCATCGACATATTGTCCACAAGCGTCGCGATGCGCCGCCCGGAGGAGCACCAGACCCGCGTGCACCAGATGAAGAGACAGCTCTCCGACATGCGCCGGATGCAGCCGATCTGATCGAAGCGAAACCTGCCGAAACCCAATCATCCACCTGCGAACCTTTCGCAATGACTTTCCGCATGCTTCCCGAATACGTATAATGGTCGGGCCGCGCTCCGATCCGCCAGGAAATATAGTGACGCCGGCGGCCGGCTTTTGTAACAAACAACTCCTGCTGGCATCGATTGAGCTCCAATGGCGAGAGAACCGCGCAAGCCCACCATCTACGATATCGCGCAGGCGGGAGGCGCCTCCCCGGCGACCGTAAGTCTCGTGCTGAACGGCCGGTGGAAGGAACATCGCGTCAAGCCCGATACGGCGCAGCGCATCCTCGGCGTGGCGAACGATCTGGGGTATTCCATCAACCTCAAGGCACGCGGCCTTCGCCTGTCGAAGTCGGGGCTGGCGGGCATGGTCCTGCCTCACTACCGCAATCGCTTCTTCGCGGACCTCGCCGAGGCCTTCGAGGCGGAGGTGCGCCGCCGCGGACTGTGCCCGATCGTGGTCAGCACCCAGCGCGATCCCGTAAACGAGCGACGGGTAACGGAAGTCCTGCTTGCCCAGCAGGTGGAGTTTCTGTTCATCACCGGCGTTCACAATCCATCGCCGCTTAACGCTCTCTGCGCCACGGCCGGCGTGGCCTGCATCAATCTCGATCTTCCCGGCGACGGGGCGCCTTCCGTCGTTTCGGACAACGAGGGCGGCGCCTATGAAATGACGCAGCACCTCGTGCAGAAACTCAAGGCGCGCGGCAAGCCGATCGACGACTGGCTGTTCTTCGGCGGGGTGGCCGAAGACAACTCGACCCGCGCGAGGATGACCGGCTTCCTGCGAGCCCTCGCCGAGCATGGAGTGACGGTCTCTGCAAATGACCTGGATTGCCAGGGCTACGCTCCGGAGATTGCCGAGCGGACCTTGCGGCAACGTTATGCGAGACGCGGTCGTTTGCCGGCCGGGTTGTTTA
>JAEWKX010000404.1 GCA_023393575.1 Pseudomonadota bacterium | reverse complement strand
ACCGTCGTCTATGTCTGGGACATCCTGGACGCCAGCGGCGCCCGTCTCCATCGCCTGCAGGGACAGGAGCGGTTGCCGGGTGCCCGGGGCGAGCCGTGGGCATCGGTTCCTGCCGCCGCGATGGAGACCATAGCGACCAAGACGATCAACGAATGTGTCGCCTGGAAGAACGCCCGTGCAGGCTGACTTGCGTCACCGTTCGTTCATAAAAAAACGGGGCGCGGGATCAATCGCTCTTGCATTCGCCTTGTGCGGCGGTAAAAGGCGCCCATCCAGCGTCAGAACGGGCGGACCGCAATGAAGGTTTTCGCAGGCAATTCGAACCGGCAGCTTGCCGATGCGATCTGCATCTATCTTAACGTACCAGTCGGAAAAGCCAGCGTCAGACGCTTTGCAGACCAGGAAATTTTCGTAGAGATACAGGAGAACGTCCGCGGCGAGGACGTTTTCGTCATCCAGTCCACCTCCTTCCCCGCGAACGACCACCTGATGGAACTGCTGATCATGATCGACGCCTTCCGTCGCTCGTCGGCGAAGCGCATCACGGCGGTGCTTCCTTATTTCGGATATGCGCGGCAGGATCGGAAGGCCGGTCCCCGCACGCCGATCTCCGCCAAGCTCGTTTCCAACCTGATCACCGAGGCCGGCGCCGACCGGGTCCTGACCCTCGACCTCCATGCAGGCCAGATCCAGGGCTTCTTCGACATCCCCACCGACAACCTGTTCGCGGTTCCCATCCTCGCCCGCGACGTGAAGGAAAATTATGACGTGAAGAACGTCATGGTCGTTTCGCCCGATGTCGGCGGCGTGGTGCGTGCCCGTTCTCTGGCAAAGCGCATCGACTGTCCGCTTGCGATCGTCGACAAGCGCCGCGAACGCGCCGGTGAATCCGAAGTGATGAACGTCATCGGCGAGGTTGCCGGCAAGGACTGCCTGCTCGTGGACGATATCGTCGATTCCGGTGGAACGCTCTGCAACGCCGCCGAGGCGCTCCTGAACAAGGGCGCCACCAGCGTCACCGCCTATATCACCCACGGCGTCCTGTCTGGTGGGGCAGTCGCCCGTATCACCTCCTCCAAGCTGCGCGAATTGGTGATCACCGATTCGATCCAGCCCACCACGGCCGTTCAGTCGGCACATAATATTCGCGTGGTGACGACGGCAAACCTGCTGGGCGAGGCGATCAACCGCACGGCATCCGAAGAGTCGGTATCCAGCCTGTTCGATTGATCTCTGCCCGTCGGCGAGGGCAGTATACCGGAGTCAAACATTAACACTGCCGCAATCAATTCCTGACAAAGATTCCGCACCATTAGTTTGTGTGTGGGGGAATTCATTGCCATGTCGCAGTCATCAAAGTCTGCCGGTGCCGGAAAATCGTGGTCGATCAAGGCGAAGTTCGCCGGACTGGTCGTCGGCGCAACGTTCGTATCCTGCCTCTCCGTCGGCCTCCTGAGCTATCAGATCGGCAAGGGCGGTCTCATCGAGGCAAGCCAGCTCCGGCTTGAATCCGTTGCGGGCAACCAGTCGAAGGGCCTCGCGGCCTATCAGGCCAGGATCAACCAGTCGCTGAACGAACTCGCCCAGAATACCGCGATCGGCCAGGCCATCGAGACGATGACCAACGTCATTCCCAGCGAGGCGAACGACATCAAGGCGGCCTACCAGAAATCCGAGCTCAAGCCCGAGGAGCGGGCGGACCTCGACGGCGCCGGACTCAAGCTCCTCTATGCGATCCATCACAGCGCCATCCACGGCACGATCGTCAGCGCCTGGAAAAACTCCGGCGTCAGCGACATCTACATCGTCGACATGAAGGGCCAGATCGTCTACTCGGTCACCAAGGGGCCGGAACTGCTCGATCACGGCTCTGCCCTCCCCGGCATCGGCGAGATCCTCGCACGCATCAACGGCGGCCCGGCCGAGCAGGTCCACACGTCGACCTTCGCGTCCTACGAACCCGATGGCGGGAAGCCTTCGGCACTGATCGGCAAGCAGCTGGCCGTCTCCTCCTGGGGCCAGACCGTCACCAAGGGCGCCGTGATTTTCAGGGTTTCGGCGGAACAGTTGAGCCATGCCGTGACGCCGGAGGAATACGGCAAGTCGGTCGACGAAGCGCTGCTGCTTGACAGCAAGGGCGCCTTCCGCAGCGGATCCTTCGTCGGCGGCCAGCAGCACGAGGTCCCCGCCCAACTCGTCGAGGCGGCCGGCGCGCAGGCCTCCGGCTCGGCCTTTGCGACCGTCGCCGACAAGCCCCTCTTCTTCGCCTACCAGCCGGTTTCCCTTTTCGGTGAGCACCATCTTCTCGCCATGGGCCAGGACGAGGGCCAGGTCCTGGCGTCGGCACGCGACCTCGCCTACTGGGCGATCTTCGCCACGCTGGCGGTCCTCCTCGTCATGGGCGTCGTCGGCACCTATATCGCCGCCCGCCTCACGCGGCCGCTGACCGAACTCGCGAAGCTGATGAATCGCCTTAACGACGGCGACAAGTCGATCGTCGTCGACCACGTCGGCCGCGGCGACGAAGTCGGCACCATGGCGCGCGCCCTGGAGTCCTTCCGCCAGGGAGCGCTCGACAAGGAGCGCATGGAGGACGAGGCGCACCGCAAGGGCGAGGAACTCGACGAGGAGCGCCAGCAGCGCGAGGCCGAGAAAGCCGCCAGCGCCCGCGAAATCGAGGAAGCCGTTTCGGCCCTCGCAACCGGCCTTGCCGCCCTGTCGCGTGGCAAGCTCGACCAGCGGATCACCAAGGCCTTCGCACCGTCGCTCGACCATCTGCGCCATGACTTCAACAACTCTCTCGCCGGTCTGGAAGAGACCATCGCGGCGATCGGAAGCAGCGTCACCACGATCCGTTCGGGATCGAGTGAACTGAAGATGGCGTCCGACGACCTCTCCCGCCGCACCGAGCGGCAGGCTGCGGCCCTCGAAGAAGCAGCGGCGGCACTCGGCGAGATGACCGGCGCCGTCAACAGCGCCCTGACCCGTTGCGAAACCGCGGTGGACGTCGCAGCCGATACGCTGAAGGGTGCCCATACCTCCACTGATGTCGTCCGCAACGCCATCCAGGCCATGGAGCGCATCGAAAGCTCTTCGTCGAAGATCCGCCAGATCATCGACGTCATCGACCAGATCGCCTTCCAGACGAACCTGTTGGCCCTGAATGCAGGGGTCGAGGCTGCCCGTGCAGGCGACGCCGGCAAGGGCTTTGCCGTAGTTGCACAGGAAGTGCGGGAACTGGCCCAGAAGTCGGCAACCGCCGCCCGCGACATCGGCGCGTTGATCACCGCCTCGGCCTCCGACGTGGAAAACGGCGTCACGCTCGTTCTCAAGACGGGAGAAAGCCTGGAACACATCCAGGGCAACATCCAGTCGATCAACGAGCACATCGGCGCCATCGTCGGCTCATCCCGCGAGCAGTCCTCGCGCCTGACCGAAATCAACTCCGCCGTCAGCGGACTGGATCAGGTGACCCAGCAGAACGCGGCGATGGTCGAGGAGACCTCCGCCTCCGCTCATTCGCTGGCCAACGAGGCGGAAGTGCTGAACGAGCAGATCAGCCACTTCTCCGTCGGCAGCGGGGCCGCAGCACAGGATCGGCAGGCGGCCTAGACCCCGCTGCTTCCTTCCATCGTCGCCCATCGTCGAAC
>JAEWKX010000354.1 GCA_023393575.1 Pseudomonadota bacterium | reverse complement strand
GCGCCGGAAAGACGACGCTGATCTCGATCGTCTGCGGCGTCGTCAATCCGAGCGGCGGGCAGGTGCTGGTCGGCGGGCACGACGTGGTGCGCGAGTTCCGCCGGACGCGGGCAATGATCGGCCTCGTTCCGCAAGAGCTTACGACGGACCAGTTCGAGACGGTCTGGAATACGGTGACCTTCTCGCGCGGCCTGCACGGGAAGAAGGCCGATCCGGCACGGATCGAAAGGATACTCAGGGATCTTTCCCTGTGGGAGAAGCGAGACAACATGCTGCGCGAGCTTTCCGGTGGGATGAAGCGCCGCGTGCTGATCGCCAAGGCGCTGGCGCACGAGCCGGAAATCCTCTTCCTCGACGAGCCGACCGCGGGTGTCGATGTCACGCTGCGTCGCGAGATGTGGCAGGTGGTGGAGCAGCTACGGAAGGACGGCGCCACCATCATCCTTACCACCCACTATATCGAGGAGGCCGAGGAGATCGCCGACCGGGTGGGCGTCATCAACGGCGGCGAGCTGCTGCTGGTGGAGAACAAGACCGCGCTGATGCGCAAGCTCGGGCGCAAGGAGCTAAGGCTGGAGCTTGCCGAGCCGCTGGGCGCCCTGCCGCCGGGCCTCGATTCCTATCACGTGGCGCTCGCCGAGGACGGGGGCGCGCTGATCTACGAATATCAGGGCGAAGCGGAGCAGGGGCGGATCGCGACCCTTCTGGGATCGCTCGCGGCGCAGGGCATAGAATTCCGCGATCTCTCGACACGGCAGAGCTCGCTGGAGGACATCTTCGTCGAACTGGTAGGGCAAAAGTCATGAATTTCGAGGCGGTCAAATCCATCTACCTGTTCGAGATGGCCCGCATGCGCCGCACGCTGCTGCAGAGCGTCGTCTCGCCGGTGATCACCACCTCGCTCTACTTCATCGTCTTCGGTACGGCGATCGGTTCGCGCATCCAGGAGGTCGACGGCGTTTCCTACGGCTCCTTCATCACGCCCGGCCTGATCATGCTGACATTGCTGACGCAATGCATCGGCAACGGCTCGATCGGCATCTACTTTCCGAAGTTCACGGGGACCATCTACGAGATCCTGTCGGCGCCGATCGCCATGACCGAGATCCTGATCGGCTATGTGGGAGCCGCGGCCAGCAAGGGTCTGATCATCGGGCTGATCATCCTGGCGACGGCTTCGTTCTTCGTCGATATCTCGATCGCCCATCCGGTGATGATGGTGGTCTTCCTGGTGCTGACGGCGATCACCTTCAGCCTTGCCGGCTTCATCATCGGCATATGGGCGAAGAATTTCGAGCAGCTCAACATCGTGCCGATGCTGGTGGTGCCGCCGCTGACCTTCCTCGGCGGAAGCTTCTACTCGATCGACATGCTGCCGCCGTTCTGGCAGGCGGTGAGCCACTTCAACCCGGTGCTCTATCTCGTCAGCGGCTTCCGCTGGAGCTTCTACGAGATCGCCGACGTCAACCCGCTGATCAGTCTCGCCATGATCGGGCTGTTCCTGACGCTCTGCCTGACGCTGGTCGCGTGGATCTTCCGGACGGGCTACCGGTTGCGGAGCTGAACGAGCAGCCGCGTCACAGCATGCTGACGCGGACCAGGAATACGAAGACGACGAACATCGATACCAGCGCCAGCATGGTGATCGCAGGGGCGACGCCGATGGTGACGGCACCGAACACGACGAGGACGAGCGCCACGAGGGCGAGGAGGGGAAGGAGAGTTCTCATAGACATGACGGGCATATAGCCCGTCCGGCCGAATTGACAAAACGGCGTTCTGACGCAGGCCGGTACGGCGCATGACGCCGCCGTGAGCCGGGAACCGTCAGTCGCGCAGCCGCAGTTCATCGGTCTGCATCTGCACGGAATCCAGCGTGGAAAGGAAGGTCATGCCGAGCAGGCTCTGGTCGAGCCGGCCTTCCTCGGCGACCATGGCGCGCAGATCGCGACGCAGGATCGGGCCGATCGCCACCTCGCCAAGCCGTACGGGTGCGGCAGTGGCGCGGCCGTTGGCCGTCGAGACCGTCACCGAATAGGCGAGGCTTTGCGGGTTGAGGCCGATCCGTTCCGCGTCCTCGTAGGTCAGGACCACGGCGCTGGCGCCGGTATCGACGAGCATGGACACCTCATGGCCGTTCACGCTTGCCGATGTGTGGAAATGCCCTCGGATGCCGCGATGGATGACGACTTCGGTGATGCCGTCCCGGCTGCTGACCTCCACCGCGCTTCCCGGAACAAGGCCGGCGGAAAGGCGGGCGCCGATCTGCTGCAGGTCATGGCGATAAAGATAACCGGCGACCAGCCCGAGGATGATGACGAGCCAGACGGCGATGTAGCGCAGGATCTGGCCAAGGTTGCCCCGTCGTCCGGCGAGCAGGCCGGCCGAGAGCAATCCGGCGATCGGCAGGAGGTAGATCATCCGGCCGAAATCCTCGTTCGCCATGCCGAAGGTCCGGCCGCTGTCATGGTTGACGAGGAGAAGGGCAAGGCCCGCACCCAGAACGAGAAGGACGAAGGTGAGACCGTTCACGGGAGCGCCCGCTCCCGCGCCAGCCGCTGGCGCTTCGTGTCGCGGCGGGGCTTGCGCTCGACAGTATCGAGGCGGGCCGGCAGGATATTCATCACCGCCATGCGTTCGCGGTCGCTGAACTGCGTCCAGCCGGCGATCTCGTCGCGGGTCCGTCCGCAGCCGAAGCAGTAGCCGGTCTTGTCGTCGATGGAGCAGACGAGGATGCAGGGTGAGATCATGGCTGACATATCGGCGGTTCAGACGGCGAGCGCAAGGGAGGCGAGAAACACGATTTCGCCGACCTGTTGCGTGGCGCCGATCGTATCCCCGGTGTGGCCGCCGATCTTCCTCTCAGCCAGTCGGGTAAAAGCCCAGGCCGCAAGCGCTGCGAACCCACCGGCGGCGAGTACCGGACCGGGAGATGCTGCGGGCAGGAGAAGCAGCAGCGCAATGACTGCGGCGCTTGCGAGAGCAAAATTGCGCGCATCCCCGGTCGGGCGGCCGGCCCCTGCCGCCACGCCGTTGCTGCGGGCGGAAGGAAGCGCATGCCAGTGCGCAACCATCAGGGCGCGGCTGAAACCCGCAACGGCCATCATTGCCGCCGCAG
Organism: Pseudomonadota bacterium; assembly: GCA_023393575.1. GTDB lineage: Bacteria > Pseudomonadota > Alphaproteobacteria > Rhizobiales > Rhizobiaceae > Neorhizobium. The sequence continues at coordinate 9,801 of JAEWKX010000354.1, read as the reverse complement.
CGAGCCCGGCGCCTTGCCCCGCGAGCGCGGCGAGCGCGGCGGCCCGCAATCCGAGCGACAGGACAAGCGCGACGACACCGTAGCTTCCGGTGCGGCTGTCCTTCATGATCGAAAGCGCATGCTCGCGGTCGCGGCCCCCGCCCAACCCGTCGGCAGCATCGGCCAGGCCATCCTCGTGCAGTGCGCCCGTGACGAGCGTCAGTGCCGCGAGCGCCAGCAATGCCGGCAGAAGAGGTTCTGCGGCGATTTGCAGCAACAGTGCGAGAATGACGGCAGGTCCCGCCGCGATGACGATACCGGCGGCGGGAAATGCCCCGACGGCATGGCTGATGAGACGGTCATGGCTTTCGAAGAAACGGGCGGGCACCGGCAGCCGGCTGAGGAAGCCGATCGATCGGGCAATATCCCGGAGGAAATGGGTTATGTTTGTCATTGTCCGTCCGTGCATGCCCGACTATGAGAGCAACAAAACCTGATTTGCCGGCAAAGACAAGCGGCCGGCCGAAGACGAAAGAGAGCATCCCCATGAGCGTGAGCGGCCTGCCATTCGACGACTTCAGGATCCTGCTGCAGAACCTGCCTGGGCCGGACTCCCGCGCACTGGTCGATGCCCGCGAGCGGGACGCGCAGCTGACGAAGCCGCCTGGCTCCCTCGGACGGCTGGAAGAGATCGCCATGTGGCTGGCGGCGTGGACGGGTCGCTCCCCGGCGGTGACGCGCCCGCTGGTGGCGATCTTTGCCGGCAATCACGGCGTGACGAAACACGGCATCACGCCGTTCCCGCCGTCGGTCACGCAACAGATGGTGGAAAACTTCGCCGCAGGCGGTGCGGCAATCAACCAGATCTGCGTCGCCTACGACCTGGGGCTCAAGATATTCGATCTCGCGCTTGACTATCCGACCGGCGACATAACCTGCGAGGCGGCGCTTTCGGAGCGCGATTGCGCCGCGACCATGGCCTTCGGCATGGAGGCGATCGCCGGCGGCACCGATCTCCTGTGCATCGGCGAAATGGGCATCGGCAACACGACGATCGCGGCAGCCATCAACCTCGCCCTCTACGGCGGGGAGGCCGAGGACTGGGTGGGACCGGGCACCGGCTCGCACGGCGTCCAGATGGAGCGGAAGGTGCAGGCGGTGAAGACGGCGGTGGAATTCCACAAGGACCACCTCAAGGACCCGCTCGAAGTGCTGCGGCGGCTGGGCGGCCGCGAGATCGCGGCCATTGCCGGCGCGATCCTCGCCGCGCGGATGGAGAAGATTCCGGTGCTGCTCGACGGCTACGTCGTGACGGCCGCGGCATCGATCCTGAAGGCGGCCAATCCATCGGCGCTCGACCATTGCCTGATCGGCCATGTCTCGGCCGAACCCGGTCACCTGAAGGCGGTCGAGAAGCTCGGCAAGACGCCGCTCCTGGCGCTCGGCATGCGGCTCGGCGAGGGCAGCGGGGCGGCGCTCGCGGCCGGCATCGTCAAGGCCGCGGCCGCCTGCCATTCCGGCATGGCCACCTTCGCCCAGGCGGGCGTGAGCGCGGGGCACTGATCTTGGAGAAGACGCCGCAGGACAGTGCGATCCGGAAGGCGAGCGGCCCGCGACGGGTGCTGGCCGCGACACGGTATTCCCTGCAGGGTCTCGTCAGGCTTTGGCGGGAGGAGGCGTTCCGTTCGGAGGTGGTGGCCTTCGTGCTCGGGCTGCTGCTGTTCGCCGCGATCGGCGCCGGGAGCATCCATTATCTCGGTTTCGTCATCCTCATGCTGCTCCTCTTCTGCGTCGAGGCGCTGAACACGGCGATCGAGGAGCTGGTGGACCGCATCTCGCCGGAGATTTCCACCGTCGGCCGGCATGCCAAGGACCTGGGGTCCCTGGCGGTCTTCTGCCTGTTGTGTGCAAACGGACTTTTCGTGCTGTGGTGCCTGTATGACCGAATCGTCGGCTAGGTCACCGGCTCACGGAATGGGCGCATCTTGACGGGCGCCTATCTCGGGTTGTATTTATCGCTATGCAACCGGGAGGGGCCGACATGTGGGGACTGCTCAGGGGACGATGGCTTGCGGATCAGGAGACCCGACGGCGCGAAGGCGGTGGCGACCAGCCGCCTTCTGGGGTCAAACACCAATCTCGAGCGGATTTCCGAATGGCTGACGACCATGATCGTCGGCGTCGGTTTGAGCCAGGTTACCTCCATAGGCGCACATCTGCGATCCTTCACCGACTTTCTGGAGGCGGAGAGTTCCAAGAGCCTGGCGGCGGCGGGACCGTTCATTCTGATTGTCGGGCTCGTGTCGGGCTTCGTCTTTCTCTACCTCTACACCAGACTGTATCTCTCGCCGCTCTTCCTGCATGTCGAGAAACTGATGAGCCGGGTCGGGGACGAGGAGCTTCCGGTCGATACCGCCGAGATCCGCTCCATCGCGAAGGAACTCGCGGAGAAGAATGGAGGCTCCGTGCTGAGCTATATCGCCAATGTCGACAGGATATCCCTCGACCAGACAATGCATGTGCTGAGTGCTTTGCTGTACGAGGAGGACGGCTACCGCCGCGTGCTGGAGATCGGCGAGAACCTGGAGGACACGGTTGCCTCCCAGATGGCGCGTTACTGGTATCTGATGGCGGCCGCCAGCGGCCAGCGGCACCATCATCTGCTGTCGAACGATGCCCCGAAGGCTCAACTCGCGGAGGTGCGCCGGGCCGTTCTGAGCGCCGCGCGCAAGGCCGTGGATCTCGATCCCGGATACCGGCGTCATCTGGCGGCGCTGACGAGGGAGAATGAGCGGGACAACGACCTGCAGGACTTCGCGCAGGACAAGGATTTCCTGCGGATCGTCCGGTAGGACATTTCAGGCGAAGCTTTTCCGCCGCCGCTCCACCGGGGCGGCGTCCTCCACGGCCGGCAGGCTCTGCAGGACGCGTGTGGCAGGCAGGATGGCGATCCCCTCCGTTCCTTCGCGCAGCTTCGAGCGCAGCACGAACTGGCCGTCATGCTTGGCGAGGATCGCCTGGACGATCGGCAGGCCGAGTCCGGTTCCCTGTTCGGCGCTCTTGATGGCGATCGAGCCCTGACCGAAGGCGGAGAGCACGATCGGGATCTCCTCTTCCGGTATTCCGGGACCATTGTCCTTGACGGCGACATACTGGCCGCCGCCGGCTGTCCAGCCGACCTTGACGGTTATCTCTCCGCCCTGCGTGGTGAACTTCACCGCGTTGGACAGGAGGTTGAGGATCACCTGGCGGATGGCCTTCTCGTCGGCCCAGATCTGCGGAAGGGTCGGCTCGAACTGCTCATGGATCACGATGCTCTTGGCGCTTGCCCGCAGCTGTATCATCCCGATGCAGTCCTCGGCGATGTCGAGAAGGGAGAGCGCCTCCTCGCTGAGTTCGTAACGCCCCGCCTCGATGCGGGAAAGGTCGAGGATCTCGTTGATCAGGTTCAGAAGATGCTCGCCCGACCGATGGATGTCGGCGGCATACTCCCGATAGGTCGGGTTGGGGAGCGGCCCCAGCAGTTCCGAATTCATCACCTCCGAGAAACCCAGTATGGCGTTCAGCGGCGTGCGCAATTCGTGCGACATGGAAGCCAGGAAGCGCGACTTTGCGAGATTGGCGTCCTCGGCGCGGCGGCGTGCCTCGTCGGACATCGATTTCGCCACCTCCAGCTCGGCAATCAGATCGTCCTTTTCCCACTGATAGGACAGCAAGGTGAGATTGGAACGGTACTGGCGCTCGGAGATGTAGTGAAAGAACACCACGGCGACGGCGCACATCGCCGTCATGCCGATGTCGAGGGGATGGCGGGACGCGAAGGCGGCCACGAGCAGGGTGCCCACCAGCGGCAGGAAGCCGAACAATACGCCCTGGGGGAGCATCGCGCCGTTCATGGCGCTGATGGAGATGGCCACGAGAAGCACCATGCCCTGGTAGAGGTAGTAGCTGTCCCCTGAGCAGGCCGTGCAGTCCTGCACCGAGAAGACGGCCCACGCCCCGCCGACCAGGACCTGTCCGATCAGGAGCCGCCGCCGCCATTTGGCGGTGTCCGTCGCCGCGATCTCGACCCGGCTGGCGCGGCGCGCGATCAGCACGTTGATGGCATGGACGCTGAGGGCAAGAAGGGCCCAGCCGAAAAGGTTCGCGACGGGATTGATCGAGAGGCCGACGGCGGTGACGACCGCCACGAACAGCGGCGTGACCAGGGCACTCTGCAGGACTGCATTGACGTGTATTGACAGCACATCGCGATCGAATGCGGGCGCGCTTCCACCGCTGGTCTGCAGACGTTCGCGGGTCGCGCGGACAGTCTTCGACACCGCCTTGTTGCGGTGGCTGCGAGACCGATCGACGATGTTCTTGTCCGCCGAGGCGCTGGCGCCGTTACTCATGAGCACTGGATAGATTTCCCCAATGGTTGTGAGCCTAGGGCGGAAACCTTAAGAAGATACTGCGGTGCAAGGCTTTGTTTGCCATTTTTCTGAAGGCTCTGTTGTTGATTAAGGCGGGATCGTGACCCGAATCATGCGGAAGGTGAGGGATGCCGGGCTGTTCCTCGCGCTGATCTTCCTCGGCGCCCTCATTGCCGCGCGGCTCGAGGACGGCGCCTCCGTGTCGATCTCCGGGCCGTTCGTTGCGGTCGACGGGGACACGTTGGCGGCGGGCGCGGAGCGCCTGCGTCTCGAAGGGCTCGATGCGCCGGAGGCGCGGCAGACTTGCCGGGATGGCGGCGGCCGGGACTGGCGGTGCGGCGAGGAGGCGCGGGCAATGCTGGAGCGCCTTACTTCTGCCGCCTCCGTCGTGTGCTCCGGATCGGAGCGCGACCGGTACGAACGGCTGCTGGTACGCTGCCGCAAAGGCGCGCTCGATATCAACGCGGAGCTGGTGAGGCTCGGCATGGCGGTTGCCTCGGGCGGCTATTCGTCGGAGGAGGCCGAGGCACGCAAGGGCGGCGACGGCCTGTGGGCAGGTGAATTCGATCGCCCGCGCGACTGGCGCGTACGGCATGGAATGATGGACGATCCGAGCGTAGCGGAGGGTTTCCTGGCATGGCTGAAGGGATGGTTCGGGCGGAACTGATCGCAACGGAACCGCAGAGATCGCAGCGGGACGACGGCCTGGAGAAGCTGCGGGGGGCGATCGCCTCCTGCCGCCTCTGTCTCGATGGTCCGGCGCGCGGCCCGGCCGACCGGCTGCCGCACGAGCCCCGCCCGGTGGCGGTATTGTCGCGCAAGGCGCGCATCCTGATCGCGGGTCAGGCTCCGGGCCTTCGCGTCCATGAGAGCGGGCTGCCGTTCGACGACGCCTCCGGAGACCGGCTCCGGGCCTGGCTCGGCGTCACCCGGGAGGAATTCTACGATCCCGACCGGTTCGCCATCGTGCCGATGGGTTTCTGCTTCCCCGGCTACGACGATAAAGGCAGCGACATGCCGCCGCGGCGGGAATGCGCGCCGCTGTGGCGCCAGGCGGTGATCGGCGCGATGCCGCAGATCGAGCTGGTGCTGGCGATCGGCCAGTATGCGCAGGCCTGGCATCTGGGGACGCGGCGCGGCAAGGGCATGACGGAGACCGTCCATAACTGGCGTGAATATTTTCTCGCAAACCAACAACCTCGCATCCTACCGCTGCCGCATCCGAGCTGGCGCAATACCGGCTGGCTGAAGCGTAATCCATGGTTCGAGGCGGACGTGCTGCCAGCCTTGAAACAGCATGTGGAAATGCTGACGCGTTAAAACAAAATTCGCCGGTATGTGCTGAAATGAGCTATAGAGGAGAATATCATTCCGAAAGGCTCTCTGATGGACCGTCTCGACCGAAAAATCCTGCGTATCCTCCAGGAGGATTCCACCCTTGCCGTCGCAGATCTGGCGAAAAAGGTGGGCCTGTCCACCACGCCCTGCTGGCGCCGTATCCAGAGGATGGAAGAGGAAGGCGTCATCCGCCGGCGCGTGGCGCTGCTCGACCCGGTCAAGGTGAACACCAAGGTCACCGTCTTCGTCTCCATCCGAACCGCGAGCCATTCTATCGAATGGCTGAAGCGCTTCTCCGAGGTGGTGGTCGACTTCCCGGAGGTCGTGGAGTTCTACCGGATGAGCGGCGACGTGGATTACCTGCTGCGGGTCGTGGTGCCGGATATCGCTGCCTACGACGCCTTCTACAAGCGGCTGATCGCCCGCATCGAGATCCGCGACGTCTCCTCCGCCTTCGCGATGGAGCAGATCAAGTACACGACCGAACTGCCGCTCGACTACATGGTGCTCGACCAGAAGTCGGGCGAGGACTGAGCCTATTTCAGGCGGGCGAGAACCTTCTCGCTCCTCAGTTCACGTAACGCATCCCTGCCGATCCAGCGTGCGGTTTTGTCGTCGCTCGCCGCGAGCTTCTCCGCGAGGGCGAGTGCTGGAGCATGGCAGGCGCGGTTGCGCTTGCCGATGTTGCGCAGCGCCCAGTTCACCGCCTTCCTGACGAAGTTGCGTGGATCCGTCGCGTGCGCCTCGATCAACGGCAGATAGGCGAGCAACCTGTCATCCGGCTCCTGCTTGTTGTGTACGGTCGCGCCGGCGATCATTGCAAAGGCGGTGCGGCGTACATATTCGCGTTCGTCCGCCGCGAATTCCGCGATCAATTCCGGCCAGAAGGGCGTCTGCGTGAAAAGGTCGGCTGCGGTATCGACGATTTCCCAGGAATTGAAACCCGCGGCCCAGGAACGGGCTTCCTCCTTCGTCAGCCGGTGCGGGTCGGCGGTGAGGATCGCAGCCATGCGGGCGTCGCGCAGCCCGGTCTGCCAGAGCTGGAGCGCACGCCCGTGGTTGCGCTTCACCTGTCGTACGATCGCCTGCATCTGCGGCGTCGTGATTCCCAGCGCGTTGGAGGTGTCGATGCCGTAGCGCCCCATTCCCGCGATGTTGGTCTCGTTACGCAGCGATTTCAGGTGCGCGACGATCTCTTCGGCGGAGGAGGAGGGCTCGAGCGTCATTTCTCCAGCCGGGCGAGCAGCGAGGAGGTGTCCCAGCGATTGCCGCCCATGGACTGGACGTCGCCGTAAAACTGATCGACGAGGGCGGTGACCGGGAGCTTGGCGCCGTTGCGGCGCGCCTCGGCCAGCACGATTCCGAGATCCTTTCGCATCCAGTCGACAGCGAAACCGAAATCGTATCCACCCTGGTTCATCGTCTTGTGGCGGTTCTCCATCTGCCAGGAGCCGGCGGCACCCTTGGATATGACTTCGACAACCTTTTCAATGTCGAGGCCGGCTTTCTTGCCAAAGTGAATCCCTTCCGCAAGGCCCTGGACGAGGCCGGCGATGCAGATCTGGTTGATCATCTTGGTGAGCTGCCCGGCGCCGACCGGCCCCATCAGTCCCACCATGCGGGCATAGGCCTCGACAACGGGCCGGGCCTTGTCGAAGACGGCCTGATCACCGCCGCACATGACCGTCAGGACGCCGTTCTCCGCGCCGGCCTGGCCGCCGGAGACGGGCGCGTCGATGAAATCGACACCCTTGGCTCTTGCGGCTTCATGAAGCTCGCGGGCGACTTCGGCGCTGGCGGTGGTGTTGTCGATCAGGATCGCGCCCGCCTTCATGCCGGCGATCGCGCCGTCGTCGCCGAGGGTGACGGAGCGGAGGTCGTCGTCGTTGCCGACGCAGGCGAAGACGAAGTCGGCATCGCGGGCGGCGCCGGCGGGGGTGGCGGCGGATCTGCCGCCGTGTTTCTTCACCCATTCCTCGGCCCTGGCGGTCGTGCGGTTGTAGACGGTGACGTCATGGCCGCCCTTTTCCTTCAGGTGGCCCGCCATCGGGAATCCCATCACACCCAGTCCGATGAATGCCACCTTCGCCATGTCTTCCTCCTTGCTTGTTCCTCACACAGACCTAACGGAATTGCACCGCTGCCTCAATGCCGTCAGAAGGGCTTCACGACCGCCAGCAGAACGATAGCGACGACCGACACGAGGATGACCGGCATGCCGACACGGACGAAGGCGGGCGGATCGAGATGCGGGTCAGCCTCCATTCGGCGCAGCCAGGCGGCCTGCATGCCGTGCAGTGCCGACAGCATGACGACGAGCAGGAACTTGAAGCCGAACCAGCCGGTCGCGTACCAGCCGTACCAGACGGCGAGGATAATACCGAACAGCCAGGCGCCTCCTTCCGCCACGCTTGTCACCCTCCGGTCGAAGGGGCGAACGGCGGTGATGACGCCGCTGCGGATCGTCGGCGGGACCATGGCGATGACGAAGGCATTCACCAACATGCCGCCAACCCAGACGATGTCGGAGACGATGTGCAGCGATTTGATGACGAAGTAGAGCATGGTCAGTCCCAGATGAGTTCTTCGGTGAAGCCAAGTTCCAGAAAGTCCTGTCGCCGCAGGGCCTTTTCGGCCGGATCGGCGGGAAAGAACTCGTCCAGTTGCGGCGGGGTGACGGATGTTCCGGAAAGCATCGCGTGCACCTGTCCGCGGTGATGGACCTGATGCTGGAAAAGGTGAAGCAGGATGCGGTCTGTCCGTTCGACCTGGACATGGGTCGCCCGAGGGATGTGGACCTCTGCCGGCAGCATGTCGCGGTCGAGCAGCCGACAGTGATCGATCAGGCGCCGATCCGCCGCACGCTGCTCGCGTTCGAGGTCGGCGATGAGCGGAAAAGGAATCTCCGGCGCGAAGGCCTCGTCACCGATACAGTTGCCTTCGAGCGCGCTGACATAGAGCCAGTCGACCGTGAGGATGTGGTTGAGCGTGTGAATGATAGAGGGGAAGACGCTCACCCGCGAAGCAGTAAGCTCGTCCGGCGACAATCTCCGGCAGGCGTTCAACAGCCGGTGGTTGGCCCAGGCATTGTTGTAAGCCTGAGCCAGAAGATAGCGCTGTGGTGTCATCGGGGTCCTCCTGGAGGAGACCCTAGCCCTTGAGCTTTGCGATGACCAGATGGCCGGGGCTCGGTTGGCCATCCTGCATGCGCACGTTGATGTCCGTGATCTCGATGATGTGGAACCCGGTATCGGCAAGGCGGGCGCGGATATAGGCCTCCGAGTGCAGGAAGCGCTGGTGTGGTCCGACGATATAGTTGCGTCCGTCGGACGCCGGCAGCGTTTCGGAGGAGAAGACGAGGATGCCGCCCGGCAGCATGTTCTCGGCGGCACCGAAGAACAGCGGCTCCAGTGCGCCGAGATAGGGCAGGACGTCGGTGGCGGTGACGAGATCGAAGGGATCGTCATCGTTATCCTCGAGGAAATCCTCGACCTCCGCCACGTAAAGCGTCTCGTAGAGATCCTTTTCATGGGCGATCTCGACCATGTTTTCCGAGATGTCGATGCCGGTGATGTCGTCGACCATGTCGCGCAATGCGCCGCCGGTGAGGCCGGTCCCACAGCCGAGGTCGAGCATGCGCCTGAACGGGCCGAGGTTCAGCGCCTGCAGGCGCTGGCGAACCATGACGGGAACGGCATAACCGAGCTGATCGACAAGGATGTCCTCGAAGCTTTCGGCATGCTGGTCAAACAGGGTCTCGACATAGGCATCGGGGGCCTTGGGCGGTGCCTCGCCGTGGCCCAGGGCGGCGATACGCACGGCCGCGCCACCGTGATCTTCCGGATCGATCTCCAGAACCTCATGATAGGCCTTTATGGCGGCATCGACGTCTCCGGCCTTCTCCAGGGCAAGCGCCCGGTTGTAGGCCTCGGCCAGCGCGTCCTCGTCGATCTTCTTCATGGCTGCATCTCCATCGTTGCCTGGGCTTTAGGCGCCTTCGAAAGCTTTGGCAATGATCGGGAACGTGGCGGCGTGCGAGATCGTTCTTCCCGGGGTCGGCCCGCAAGGG
>JAEWKX010000259.1 GCA_023393575.1 Pseudomonadota bacterium | reverse complement strand
GATGAGCAGGCTGCGACGGCGAAGTTCTCCCGAAAAAATCCGCGCCTCGCGGACCGGGGCCGGCACCGCCAGTTGCTGGCTCGCCGCGATCGGATGCTTGCCGTTGGTCACCAGGATCTGGTCGATGATCGATTTCGCTTCGTCGCCCCGCCCCGTCCGCATCAGGTAGAGCGGGGATTCCGGCACGAGGAAGCGCAACCCGAAGCCCATCAGCGCCGGCACCGCCGTGACCGCGAAGATATAGCGCCAGGCATCCTCGACGCCTGCCAGGCTGGTCGCCCATGCGGCGAGAGCGACGATCAGCGTTCCGACCGCCCAGAAACCTTCAAGCAGCACCAGCCAGCGGCCGCGGTTTCTCGCCGGCAGGAACTCCGCCATCATGGCATAGTCCACCGGCAGCGTTCCGCCCACGGCCATGCCGGTCAGGAAGCGCAGGAGAAGAAGGATCGTGAAGTCGGGCGCGAAGATCGACAGCGTCCCGAAGATCGCGTCGCAAAGGACGGTGACGATCAGCACGTTGCGGCGGCCGATCCGGTCGGCAAGCCTGCCGAACCCGAGTGCGCCGATCAGCATGCCGAGGAAGAACAGCGTTCCCGTCTGCAGCGCCTGTGGCACCGTCAGCCCGAATGTCGCTGCGATCGATGCCGCGGTGAAGCCGACCGCCAGGACCTGCATGGCGTCCGCCGCCCATACGAGGCCGAAAATGCCGATCAGCCTCTTCTGATATGTCCCCGCCCCGGCGCGATCGAGCGCCTCGTCTATCGTGATCGCCGTCATTCCACCCGTCCCCCGTGCTGACGAAACACCGGCCGGCCGAAGGCCGCGGCCGAAGCCTCCCTTAAAGGACTTGTCCTATATACGCCAGAGGATTGTTCCTTTGAGACGTCCGTGCACGTTATCGGCCATCGGAACCACGAGAACCCGCGCGGGATCGACCGGACCGGGAAAGGAGAGCGCGCCGTAAGCGACCTTCTCGAACCCAAGCGGCATGTAGTATGGCGGATCACCCACAAGGATGACCGCCTGCGATCCCTTCCGCCGTGCCGCCTCGATCGCGATGCGGACCAGTTCGCGTCCGATTCCCCTGTTCTTGTGCGAGGGACGCACGGCGAGCGGTCCGAGCAAGTGCCCCTTCACCGAACCGGCCAGCACCGGCGTCATTCTCACCGAGGCGATCGTCTCGCCGTCGTCGGCGCAGCCGAACGACAGCGACCGGTCGTGCGGCCCCTGTTCGCGGATGCGCGCCGCCGCGCGGGTATGCCGCCCCGGTCCGAAGGCTTCCGCGTTGATGAGTTCGATGACGGCATCGTGAGACGCGTCCTCGGTCAGGTAGACAAGATCGTGCTTGGGCGAAAGTTGCAGAGCCATGGTGAACCGAAGCCTTGGAAACGTGCGGGCAGGACAGATGATCGCGATGGCGCTCGTGGAGCGTCATGTCGGTGGATCAGCGTCGTCGCAGTGCCCGTGCTTCGGTCATGGAGGGTCCCGGAATTGTGGCAAGCGAAATAGCAGTAAATATTGCCCCCGCCAAGCTGAAAAACACACTGTTCGAAAGCGGAGGTCTCGTAATTCCTCATCTTTGCGGCAAGTATGCCTGACAGCGATAGGAGATAATGATGGGCAGACTGGTCGAGGGAGAATGGCAGGACGTCTGGTACGACACCAAGGCGACGAAGGGGCATTTCAAGCGTTCCGAATCCCGGTTCCGGAACTGGATCACCGCGGACGGTTCCGCCGGCCCCGGCGGCGAAGGCGGGTTCAAGGCGGAGGCGGGCCGCTATCACCTTTACGTCTCCTATGCCTGCCCCTGGGCGCACCGGACGCTGATCTTCCGCCGGCTGAAGAAGCTCGAAGACCTGATCCCGGTCTCGGTGGTCGACTACGTGATGCTGGAGAACGGCTGGGAGTTCAAGCGCGGCGCGGGATCGACCGGCGATCATCTGTTCGATGCGGACTTCCTCTATCAGGTCTACCTGAAGGCCGATCCCCGCTACTCCGGACGGGTCACCGTGCCCGTGCTCTGGGACAGGCAGCGGAACACGATCGTCTCCAACGAGAGCGCGGAGATCATCCGCATGTTCAACAGCGCCTTCGACGGCCTGACCGGCTCGACCGACGACTACTATCCGCAGGATCTGCGGGAAGAGATCGATACGCTGAACACGCTGGTCTACGACACCGTCAACAACGGGGTCTACAAGGCCGGTTTCGCAACGACGCAGGAGGCCTACGAGGAAAACGTCGCCCGCCTGTTCTCGACGCTCGACCGGCTGGAAGAGCGGCTGGCAACCAGCCGCTACCTCTTCGGCGACCGGATCACCGAGGCCGACTGGCGGCTCTTCACCACGCTCGTCCGTTTCGATGCCGTCTATGTCGGGCACTTCAAGTGCAATATCCGCCGCATTGCGGACTACCCCAACCTCCAGGGTTATCTTTGCGACCTTTACCAGATCCCGGGCGTGGCCGGGACCGTCCATCTCGATCACATCAAGGGTCACTATTATCGCAGCCACACGACGATCAACCCGACGGGTATCGTGCCGGCGGGGCCGGCATTGAACCTCGACGCGCCCCACGGCCGGGCGGGAATCGGCGCCTGACTCACCACATGTCTGACGCGGGCTCCTGCCCCGTCAGTTCCCGGATGCGCCTGAGCGTGGCCGAGGTAACGTCCTTCGGCAGGTCGTCCAGGGAAAAGAAGCCGCTTTCGGCGATTTCCTGGTCAGGAACGCGCCGCGCCGTCTGCTCCACTTCGACCCGGTAGAGAAGAACATGGTCGCGCTTGCTGGCCAGCCGGTTGTAGTAGACGTGAAAGAGCTCCGGAGCGGCGGTCATCAACAGGTTGCCTTCCTCGCGCAACTCCTTTTCCAGCGCCTGGGACGCCGTCTCATGCCGCTCCACACCGCCCCCCGGAAGATACCAGCCCGGCACATAGGTGTGGCGCACCAGGAAGATGCGGCCGTCCCTGTCGAAGCAGCCGGCCCGCACGCCGAGCGTCATACCGCGGCTGAGCATGAAGAACCTGTGGAAAAGCCACAGCGCGAAGCGCCTTCGAAAGCCGCTGACCTCCGGAATGCCCGGCCCTGTCATGTCCTGTTTCCCGCACACGGATAAAAGGGATAACGAAACCGCCGCTCATGCGTTATGTCTGCGCCATGTTCAAGTTCGCGCATATTTCCGACATCCATCTCGGACCGCTTCCCAAACTGACGCTCCGTGAACTGTTCTCGAAGCGGATCACCGGCTTTGTGAACTGGCACCGGAACCGGCGCAAGCACCTTTTCGTCAACACGCTCGACCTTTTGCTGAGCGATCTCGGGACACGCGAGCCGGACCACCTCGTCATCACCGGCGATCTCGTCAATCTTGCGACCGGTATCGAAATCAGGCTGGCGGCGGAATGGCTGGAGACCATCGGCGATCCCTGGAACACGACGGTCGTGCCGGGAAACCACGACGCTTATGTGCGTGGCGCCCATGATCGGTCGGTCAAGGCGTGGCGTCCCTTCATCATCGGCGATGAAGGCACGCGCAGCTGGGACGACGAGACCAAGATATTTCCGACCATCCGCCGCAGGGGGCCGGTCGCCATCATCGGCTGCTCGACATCGGTCGCAACTCCTCCCTTCTCCGCCTCCGGCTATTTCAGCCCGCGGCAGGCCCGCGAGACCGTCAACCTGCTGAAGAAGGCCGGCGAGGAAGGACTGTTCCGGGTCGTGCTCATCCACCATCCGCCCATCCACGGCGCCGCCGCCTCCCACAAGCGCATGATCGGCATACGACGTTTCGCGGCGGCGATCTCCACCGGCGGAGCCGATCTGGTATTGCACGGTCACACCCATCTCAACACGATCTACTGGCTGAAGAGCCATCATGGGCAGGTGCCGGTCGTCGGCATAGCTTCGGCCTCCCAGGGTCCGCACGGGCACAAGCCGCGCGCGGCCTACAACCTGTTCACCCTGTCGGGGGAGCCGGGCGCATGGAACCTCGTCTGCGATCGCTACAGCCTGACGGAAGCCGGCGACGCCGTGGCGCTCGACAACCGCCGCCTCTTCTATGGCGAAGCCATTTCGCCGATGTCGACCCCGGAAGCAGCGCGGATGATTTAGGCGCCCCTGTTGTCGAATCGCCACAATCCTCTCATATCTGAACGTTAGTCACCTCAGCATGAAACGAGTTAGTCCCCGAGTTAGTCCCAAGGCATGAACCGTTCCCATCCATCACTGGATATCCGGCAAACGCGGTCACCCCGTGTTCCGCCTGCGCCGGCCCTCTTCATCCGGTTGACCTTGTCGCGGGTTGCTGCTGCCTGTCTTCTCTTCTTTGTCCTGGGCGGAGGCTTTGGCTACATGCTTGGCCTGCAGCCCGCAGCATCGGTCCGTCCTGCGATCGCCGACACGACCGACGACTGGCTTGAGGACATATTGGCGCACTACCGGACCTTCTCGCGTCCCGGGGCGCGGCTGGCAGAGCTTCCCCCCTCCGATCCGGCGGCAATCGTGGAATGGCTGCTGGCCAATACCGGCGTGAACTTCCGCGTTCCCGATCTGTCGGCGAACGGACTGACGCTCCAGGGTGCCCGCCTGCTGGTAGCTGGAGGCCTTCCGGTCGGACACCTGGTCTACACCTCCGAAGAAGGCGAGGTCATCGGCCTGCTGTTCCGCAAGAACCGTCCGAACGAGAACGGCTTTTCCGAACTGATCAGGGACAATATCGCCCTTCTCTCCTGGAGAAGCGCGACCGCCACCTACGTGGTGGTCGGCCCCTCTTCGACCGCCTCTCTCGACGAGATTGCCGCAAAGGCTGCCGGCCTGATCTGATCTGCCGCAGCCATGGCGTCACGGAGCGCCTGGATAACCTCCTCCGGACGCTCCTCGACCAGCATGTGCCCTGCCCCCTGCAGGCGTCGAACCGCAATGTTCGGCGGCAGGCCCTCAGCCTGCCCGGCGGGAAGGACGGGATCCGCGGCACCCCAAAGAACCTGCACGGGCATCGGCAGCCGCCGGAGGTCGGCAATCGGCAATACGCCCTGCACGCGCCCCTCCTGATCGGTCAGGATGACATCGAGGATACAGGCAAGTGCTTCGCGTGCGCCCGGCAGCCGGCGCGCGTCGAGAACCGCCTGCACCTGCCGGCCGTCGAGTTCATGCCCCGGAGCGCACATCGAGCGCAGGGCCTCGCCCATCTCCGCGGCATCTCCCGCAAAGGCGTAGCGGCGCAGGGCTCCGCCGTTGATGGAAGTTCCGAAACCGCCCGGTGCCAGCAGCGTCAGGCTCGCCACTGCCTCCGGCCGCCGCAGGGAGAGAAGCGCTGCCACGGCGCCGCCCATGGAATGCCCCGCCAGGTGGAAACGCCGGATTCCCCTCGCCTGGAGGTCGGACGCGACGGCCTTGGCCATGGACCCCGCACCGCCGGCCACGGCGGAAAGCGATCCGCCATGGCCCGGCAGATCGAACGCAAACACCATCCGCTCCGTCGCCAGTATCGCGGCCGGCGGCCGCCAGCTTGCGGCGCTGCCGCCGAAACCGTGGAGCAGGACCAGCGGAGTTGTCCCCGCATCCGCCCTGCCCCGGATCTCGCAATGAAGCACGGCGGTCAGCCCTTCGCCGCCCGCTCTTCCAGCACGCGGTTGGCGGCCGAGACGATGGCTTCGAGCGACGCGCCGACGATGTTCTTGTTGATGCCGGCACCGAACAGCTTGCCGCCCGGATGCTCCACCTCGACATAGGCGATCGCAGAGGCATTCGAGCCGTGCTGCAGCGAGTGCTCGGAATAATCGTTCACCGACAGCGCCATCCCGAGATAGGCCGACAAGGCGTCGACAAAGCCATCGATCGGCCCCGTGCCCTTGCCCTCGATTCGCTTCGTCTCGCCACGGTCGGTGATCTCCGCCGCCACGCTCCGCACGCCCTTGTGGTCGGTACCGGCCGGATAGGTGTGGTGATCGACAAACTTCAGCCGCGCACCGGGCTGCTCGACATAGCGCTCGATGAACCGGTCGTGGATGCGCCTGGACGGAAGCTCCACGCCCTCTTCATCGGTAATGCGCTGGATGTCCTCGCGGAACTCGACCTGCAGGTTGCGCGGCAGGTTCAGCCCGTAGTCCGCCTGCAGGATATAGGCGATGCCGCCCTTGCCCGATTGCGAGTTGATGCGGATGATCGCCTCGTAGGAGCGGCCGACGTCCTGCGGGTCGATCGGCAGGTAGGGCACTTCCCAGACCGGCGAATTCGCCTTGCGGATCGCCTTCATCCCCTTGTTGATGGCATCCTGGTGCGAGCCCGAAAACGCCGTGTAGACCAGTTCGCCGACATAAGGATGACGTTCCGGAATGACCATCTCGTTGGAATATTCGTAGACGGCCTTGATGCGCTCGATATCGGTGCAGTCCAGCTCAGGATCGACGCCTTGCGTGTACATGTTCAGCGCCAGCGTCACGACATCGACATTGCCGGTGCGCTCGCCATTGCCGAACAGCGTTCCCTCGACGCGGTCCGCGCCGGCCATCAGCCCCAGTTCGGTCGCGGCGATGCCGGTGCCGCGGTCGTTATGGGGATGCAGCGAGATGATGATGTTTTCGCGGTTGTCGATATTGCGGCACATCCATTCGATCTGGTCGGCATAGATGTTCGGCGTCGCCATCTCGACCGTCGACGGCAGGTTGAGGATCAGCTTGTTCTCGGGCGTCGGCTTCACCTCGGCGATCACCGCATTGCAGATCTCCAGCGCCACTTCCAGCTCGGTGCCGGTGAAGCTCTCGGGCGAATATTCGAAGCGGTAGCCGCCGCCAGCCTTCGCCGCCATGTCGGTGATCATCTTGGCTGCATCCACCGCGATCTGCTTGATGCCGTGGACATCCTTGCCGAACACCACGCGTCGCTGCAGCTCGGAGGTCGAGTTGTAGAAGTGGATGATCGGCCGGTGTGCACCCTCCAGTGCCTCGAAGGTCCGGGTGATTAGCTCCGGCCGGCACTGCACCAGCACCTGCAGCGACACGTCCTGCGGGACACCGCCCTCCTCCACGCACCAGCGGGCGAAGTCGAAATCCGTCTGCGAGGCGGAGGGAAAGCCGATCTCGATCTCCTTGAAGCCCATGTCGAGCAGGAGCTTGAACATGCGCGCCTTGCGGTCGTGGCCCATCGGGTTGACCAGCGACTGATTGCCGTCGCGCAGGTCGACGGAACACCAGATCGGCGCCTTGTCGATCACCTTCGACGGCCAGGTGCGGTCCGGGATGTCGATATGCGGATAGGGCCGGTACTTCACCGCCGCGTCCGGCATGCCCTTGGCTGAAATGGGGGTCTTCGCATCCATTGTCGTCGTCTCTTCTCGCTCACGCACCGCCGGCATCTGCCGTCGCTGGTGCGGACCCTGGCGGGTCTTCATCTAAATCCGTCTTGAATGATTGTGAGAGGAGCTCTTGCGCCGGCATTGGCTTTTCGGCCGCCGGGCGCTCCTCAACGGACCCGGCAACCGCGCGTAAGGTCGAGGCTAAGAAGCGAGAGAGGCGCGAAAACCGTCGCCCCGGCTGCGGTGCAGCGGGCGGTCGAACGGTCGGACATGATCGCGCCTGTCATGGTCATGGCGAGAGTGATAACCTTTGATGCGCTCAGGTGCAAGCCTGTTATTCGGCAGCAGCGACGGAAGAATCGCCCAGTTTCTCCCGGATCAAGGCCTCCAGAAGGGCATCGCGGGAGACCCCGAGCTCCTTGGCTTTGGCGTCCAGTTGAAGTATCGCACCACGGGTGAGTTCAGCCGTCATCGATACCCGCTCGAGATTGGGCCGTCTTGCCTTGCCCCAGTCGATATACTCGCTGATATCCTCGCCATCATCGAACTTGCGATCGAATTCCTCAGCGGTGATTCTGCTCATAACGAAACCTTTCGTCTATCCGCGCGCGCCGGACCGAGATAATCCGGACGACGTCACCCCGCAGCGTGTAGACGCCTGTCCAGAGCTTGAAGCCTATCCGCCCTACGGTGATACGCCTCGGTTCGGAAACATGGCCCGCGTCCGCATCGATCCGAATATCATCATACCACAAGACCTGGGCCTCGACGAAATCGATCCCGTGCCTCTCCTTGTTGATGGCGCTCTTTGCGGGATCGAACTCGAACTCCATGCCCAGAGATAGCGCAGACGGCGAGTTTACGAGACGGTCACCCTCTGCGCACCACCCGCTGCAGCCCCATCATCAATCCGCCGGCGACCAGGCCCCAGAACGCACCGGAGATGCCCGCAAACGAGACGCCCGACGCCGTGATCAGGAACGTGACGGCAGCCGCCTCTCGCGTTTCCGGCTCCTTGAACGCCGCCACGGCCGATCCGGAAAACGCGCCGATCAGCGCCAGACCCGCCACCGCCTGGATGAGGATCGGCGGCGCCAGCGACACGAAGGCCGTCACCGCGCCTGCAAGCAGGCCCAGCACCACATAGCCCGCGCCGCCGATGATGGCCGCCCAATAGCGCCGGGCCGGGTCGGGATGCGCATCCTCGCCGGCGCACATGGCCGCGGTGATGGCGGCGAGGTTCACCGCATGTCCCCCGAACGGCGCCGACAGGAGCGAGAAGACGCCGGTCGCCGCGAAGAGCGGTCCCGGACTGGGCTCGTAGCGGTTCACCTTCAGCACCGCGATGCCGGGAATGTTCTGCGAGGCCATGGTGACGATGAAGAGCGGCAGCGCGATCGAGATCAGCGCCGGCAGCGTGAAGAGCGGCGCCACCAGCTCGACTGGCGGCGCCAGCGACTGCGACCATGCTGCCATCGCTCCCTCCGGCAGATCGACGCCGAGCACCATGACGGCGACGAAGGCCGCGAGCGCGGCCGGCACGGCATAGAGCCGCTTCACCATCAGCACCACCGCCCAGGCGACCAGGATCGGCAAGCCGAGCAGCGGATCGAAGGCGATCGCCTTGAACGGGGCGAAGCAGAGCCCGAGGAAGACGCCGGAGAGCATGGCATTGGCGAGCGGCGCCGGAATGGCCGCCACCGCCCGGCCCAGCGGCCGGAACAGGCCGGCGATCACGATCAGCATGCCGCAGACAAGAAAGGCGCCGACGGCGGCCGGAAAGCCGCCTTCGACCGCACCCGCCGTCGCCAGCAATGCGCCACCCGGCGTCGACCAGGCAATGGACACGGGCAGCCGCGTCCAGGCGCTGAGGACAATGGCGCACAGGCCCATCGAGACCGACAGCGCCATCAGGCCCGAAGCCGCCTGGTAGTCCGTCGCCCCAACGCCTTTCAGCCCCTGCAGCACCACCGCAAACGAACTTGTAAAACCTACGAAGGCTGTCAGGCAGCCCATGAAGAAGCTTTGAAGCGAAAGGTCTTTCAACATGGGCGACTCTGCGATGACGGCTCTGGAAAGCGCAACGCAGACCAAAGAAAAGCAAACTTGGCAAGCCGCCTCCGTCGTCCGGCAGTTCGCGCGCCCTCTGCGGTCGCCGGACGGACGGAGGTGTCAGCCCATTCCGGCTTTGGCCAGCCGATAGAAGGCTCCGTTCCGGTTCGATACGAGGGCCTCATGCGACCCCTTCTCGATGATCCGCCCGCCGTCCACGACCAGGATGCGGTCCGCCTTCGTCACCGTCGACAGCCGGTGTGCGATGACCAGCGTGGTGCGTCCCTCCGAAAGCTCGGCGAGCGAGGCCTGGATCGCCCGCTCCGTTTCGGTATCGAGGGCGGAGGTTGCCTCGTCGAGGATGAGGATCGGCGGGTTCTTCAGGAAGATGCGGGCGATCGCCAGCCGCTGCTTCTGGCCGCCCGAAAGCTTCACGCCGCGCTCGCCGATCACCGTGTCGTAGCCGTCGGGCAGCGCCGCGATCATCGCGTCCAGCCGCGCCCGCTGCGCCGCATGTCGCACCTCCTCCTCCGTCGCATCGAGCCGCCCGTAGAGAATGTTGTCGCGGATCGTGCCGGCGAAGAGGAAGACGTCCTGCTGGACGATGCCGATATTGGCGCGCAACGACTTCAGCGTCAGGTCGCGGATGTCGATGCCGTCGAGGGTGATCGAACCTTCCGTCACCTCGTAGAAGCGCGGCAGAAGCGAACAGATGGTGGTCTTCCCTGCACCCGACGGCCCGACGAAGGCGACCGTCTCGCCGGCGGCGATCTCGAAGTCGAGGCCGTCCAGCACCTGGCGCCCGTTGCGGTAGCCGAAGCAGACGCGGTCGTAGCGGATGCGTCCTTCCGCCCGCGACAGGTTCTTTGCACCCGGACAGTCCGCGATATCGGGCCGGGCCTCCAGGAATTTCAGGTAGCGCTGGAAGCCGGCAATCCCTTTCGGATAGCTTTCGATGACGGCATTGATCTTCTCGATCGGCCGGAAGAAGACGTTGACCAGCAGCAGGAAGCCGACGAAGCCGCCGGCGGTGAGGTCACCGTGTGTCACGAACCAGGCGCCGGCCAGCATCACCACCACCTGCACGAAACGCATGGAGAGATAGCTGAGCGAGCTTGCCGCCGCCATTACCTTGTAGGCCTGCAGCTTCGTGTCCCGGTAGCTGCGGTTGTCCCGATCGAAGAGGCGCCGTTCGTGGTCTTCGTTCGTGAAGGCCTGCACCACCCGGATGCCGCCGACATTCGCCTCGATTCGCGTGTTGAAGTCCGCCACCCGGCCGTAGAGCGCGTGCCAGGTGCCGGTCATCCGCTGGCCGTAGAAGGTCGTGACGACCGCCGTCAGCGGCACGATGACCGCGGTGATGGTCGCAAGCGGCGGATGCACCCACATCATCAGCGCAAAGGCACCGAACAGCGTCATCACCGCCAGGAACAGGTCTTCCGGCCCGTGATGGGCCACCTCGCCGATCTCCTCGAGGTCCTTGGTCAGCCGCGCCACGAGATTGCCGGTCTTCTCGTTGTCGAAGAAGCCGAAGGAGAGCTTCTGCAGGTGGTCGAAGGCCTTGCGGCGCATCTCCGTCTCGATGTTGATGCCGAGCATGTGGCCCCAATAGGTCACCACCACCTGCAGACCCGCATTCAGCAGGTAGATGGCAAGAAGACAGAGCGCGGCGAGCGCGATGAGGTCGAGCCGGCCGGTGGGCAGCAGGCGGTCGATGAACAGCGTCACCGCCATCGGGAAGGCGAGTTCCAGCAGGCCGGCCGTCACGGCGCTCGAGAAATCCATCAGGAAGAGCTTGCGGTGCGGCCGGTAATAGGCGGCGAAGCGGCGGAGGAGATCGGTCATGCGGCGGGCCTTCATGGCGGGATTACCTGTCGCTCTTACGGCCTAGCAGCCACAGAAGATAGGGGCCGCTGATCAGCGCGGCGAACAGTCCGAGCGGTATCTGGTAGGGATGGATGACGAGCCGGGACAGCCAGTCGGCTGCGGCCAGAAGACCGGCGCCGATCATCAGTGCGGCGGCAAGCTGCTGGCCGGGGCGGTGGAAACCCGACATGCGGGCGAGGTGCGGCGCCACGAGGCCGGTCAGGCTGAGGGGCCCTGCAACGAAAGAGCCCGCAGCCGTCAGAACGGCCGCGAACAACGCCAGCAGCAGGCGCGTCCTTGCCACCGGAAGCCCGACGCTGCGGGCGACATCCGCCCCGAGCGGCAGGATCGCCAGCCAGCGGCCGAGGAGGAACAGCGGTGCCGCCAGGAGGACGAGCGCAGCGACCGGGATGGCCGCCTCCATGGCCCCCACACGATTGGTCGAGCCGGAAATCCAGAGCAGGAGGATGTAGCTGCGCATGTCGCCCTGGGCGAGCACCAGCGACACCAGCGCCATGCCGAGCGCGCCCGCCGCCACGCCGGCGAGCAGCACCCGTTCCGCGGAGAAACCCGAACGGGCCGTGAGCGCCATCATCATCAGGAAAGTGAGAAGCGCTCCGCCTGCCATGGAGCCCAGCATCACCGGCAGCGACGGGAAGGCCACCAGAAAGAGTGCCACCGTCAGCCCGGCGCCGGCGCCGGCGCTGACGCCGAGCACCGCCCGACTGGCCAGCGGATTGCCGGTGATCCGCTGCATCACGAGTCCTGCCGCCGCAAGCATCGCCCCCGCCCCGCCGGCGGCGAGAAGCCGCGGCAGCCGGAGCGGCAGGAGTTCCATGAATCCGGGTCCGGAACTCATCACCAGCCCGTCGTCCGAAGCACCGATCGTCAGCGTCAGGGCGAACAGGACGACGAGACCGAGGCCCTGGAGCGCCAGTCCGGTTGCCGGCCGCCGGAGGCGGCGCAACGGAACCGCCGTCGCCGTCTTCAGCCCAAGCGTGCTGCGTACCCGCGGCAGGAGGAGGAGAAGCAGCGGGCCGCCGAACAGCGCGGTTGCCGCACCCGCGGGAGCAAGGTCGGAGAAACCTGGCCCGAATATCTGCATCAGGCTGTCGGCGGCGAACAGGAGAACCCCGCCCGCGAGGGCTGCCCCGAAGGCGATCTCCCCCGTCGTACGCGCCCCCCGGTAACGGGCGATGGCCGGTGCCGCCAGGCCGAGGAAGCCGATGACGCCGACAATCGCCGTCACCGAGGCGGCAAGCCAGACCGCCAGCGCCAGCACCGCCAGCCGGGTCGCGTGGATCGCGACGCCGAGGCTGCGGGCCGCCGAATCATCGAGCGACATCACCCGGAGCGGCCGTATCAGGAGCACCGTCGCAAGGCCGCCGAGAACGAGCCGGGGGAGGAGCGACAGCACGCCGCTCCAGTCCTGCTGGCTGAGCGAGCCGGAGCCCCAGATGAAGATCGACATCACATATTCGCCGCGGGCGAGGATGATCGCGACGCTGAGGGCCGACGCGATCATCGTCACGATCATGCCCGACAGCGCCACCGTCACCGGATCGAGCTGCCGCCGCCAGCTCAACCCCAGGACGACGGTCAGCGACAGGACGCCGCCGCAAAAGGCGACCGTCTCGCGCGGCAGCACCAGCAGCGCCGGCCAGAACGCCAGCACCACTGTCAACGCCAGCTGCGCACCGGACGCGATCCCGAGGGTCGAGGCATCGGCGATCGGGTTGCGCAGCACATGCTGCAGAAGCGCCCCGGAAAGGCCGAGCGCCGCTCCGGCGAGAAGCGCGAGAACGGCGCGCGGCACCAGGCTCTGCCAGAGCAGGATCGCGCGCAGCCGTTCCGCCTGCTCCGCGGGTCCCGGCACCGCCGGCATCATCCACACGGTCAGCAGCAGCAGCGCCAGGCAGCCGATGCCGGTTGCGGCAAGCGCGAGGCTGTGCCGATGCAACGGACGCGGACGGGCGATCTCAGCCATTCCATGCACGGGTGAGCTCCTCCGTCACAAGAGCGGCGAAACGGGCGGCCGCGGGGAGCGCGCCATACGGATTGACCGGGGCCAGCGTCAGTACCCGCCCTTCCCTCACCTGCGGCAGCGCGTTCCAGAAGGCGCTCGTCTTGAGCGTTTCGATCGCATCGGCCGGATGCGGGGGGATGAGCAGCATCCAGGCCTCCGGCATCGTCGCCAGCGTCTCGATGCCGATCGGCGCCGCGGCGGTATAAGCGGTCGCTCCCGTCCAGGCATTGTCGAGCCCCAGCCGCACCAGAACCTCGCCGAACATGCTGTCGCCGCCGAAGACGCGGTAATGCCGCGCATCGCCGAGATTGACCGGCAGCACCGGCCGGCCATCACCCGACGACAGCGCCCGGCGCTGGCGGTCGAGCTGCGCCGCCAGCGCCTCGATCATCGCCTTGCCGGCCGATAGTTCCAGCCGCTCGCCGATCGCCCGCGTCGCCTCGACGGCGAGCGCGAACGGGCTCTTTTCCGGCAGGTAGATCGCATGGGTCTCGACCGGCGCGATGCGGGCCAGCACCGGCTCGTTGGCGGCATAGAAGTTGGAATTGAAGATCAGCTCCGGCCGCGCATGGTAGAGCGCCTCGAAGTTCGGCAGGCCGCGCAGGCCGAGATCGGTCACGCAATCGGGCACGGGAGGCTCCACCGCCACCTCGCGGAACTGGCGAAGCTCCGCGCCCGCCACCACGTTGGCGCCCATCGCCAGCAGCGTTTCGAGGATCGCCCAATCGAGCGTCGCGACGCGCGGCCCCACGGGCTTGGCCCGGCCGGTCTGCGGCCCGGCGACCGTCAATGCGAGCGCAGCCAGCATCCGCCGCCGCGTCAGGTAAGGGCGAGCACCGGTCACAGCAGGTAGCTGACCGGCTGGCGATGCTGCGGATGCTCGAACACGCCCATCTCCACCCCGAAGATCTCTCGCAGCGGCTCCTGCCGCATGATCTCGGCGGGAGGACCGCTCATCAGGATGCGGCCGCCGTTCAGCGCCGTGATCCCGTCGCAATAGCGGGCCGCGAGGTTGATGTCGTGCAGGACGACGATCACGGTCAGCCCGCGCTCTTCCACGAGGCTCCGAACCAGAGAAAGCACGCCGGCCTGGTGCGCAAGGTCGAGGGCGGAGGTCGGCTCGTCGAGGATCAGGCAGCGCGCGTCCTGGGCGAGCATCATGGCGATCCACGCCCTCTGCCGCTCGCCCCCGGACATCTCGTCCACCCGGCGGTCGGCGAACTCCTCCAGTTCGGTCCGGGCGATCGCCTCCTCCACGGCGCGGGCATCCTTCTCGCCGAAACGGCCGAGCGTGCCGTGCCAGGGAAAGCGCCCGAGCGCCACCAGCTCGCGCACGGTCATCCCGTCCGCGGCCGGCGTGAACTGCGGCATGTAGGAGACGTGCCTGGCGAAGGCGCGGTTGCTCCACGCGGAAGCGGACCGGCCGCCCCACATGACGCTGCCGGAGGTGGGAGCCATCTGCCGGGCGATGATCTTCAGGAGCGTGCTCTTGCCCGACCCGTTCGGCCCGACGAGACCGCAGACCGTGCCCGGCCCGATATCGAGGTCGATGCCGGAGAGGATCGCCTTCCGTCCCGCCGAGAACCCGATGTCCCTCAGCGAAAGAAAATCTCGCCGCACGCCCTCGTCCTCCATCGGTTCTCCTGCTACCACGTCTTGCTCAGCTTGAAGGTCACCGTCCGCGCCTCGCCGTAACCGCAGACCGTCAGGCCCTGGCACCCGCTGACATATTCCTTGTCGAACAGGTTGGCGACATTGAGCGAGGCCGCCCAGTCGTTCTTCTTGTAGCGGATGGCGGCATCGACGAGAGTTGCGTCAGACACCTTGAACGTATTGGCCTCGTCCGCCCATGATTCACCCTGATAGCGAATGCCCGCTCCGACACTGAGACCATCGAGCGCCTCGCTGGTGAAGGCGTAGTCGAGCCAGAGAGCTGCGGTGATGTCCGGCGTGATGTAAGGCGAGTTCCCCTCGAGTGAAGGGTTAAGCGGGTTTTCGCTGATCTCGATATCCGTATAGGAGAAAGAGCCGAGGATTCGCCAGTTTTCGTTGAGATTGACCTTGCCTTCGATCTCAAGGCCGCGGGATTCGACTTCACCGAGCTGCCGCGAAACCGTCGACGGTGCCGGCTCGCTGACCGTGAAGTTGCGCTTATTGATGTGGAACAGGGAAGCCGAGATCATCCCATCGATGAAGGTGGGCTCGTACTTGATTCCTACCTCGTACTGCTCGCCTTCTTCCGGCTTGGCCAGGCCGGTCGGGGTCGTGGCCACGAGCGGGCTAAAGAAGGTGGAGATGCTTGCATACGGCGTCAGGCCGTTGGCAAGCTCATAGGCAATCCCGGCCCGGCCGCTCCATGCGCTTTCGTCATAACTGTAGCTGGATGCGGTGGGATTGAATGCCGCAACGCCGTTATCGCTATCCGTCCTCACGGTGTCGTAGCGGCCATTGAGCGTAACGATCCAACCGTCCCCAAAGCGGATCTGATCCTGTGCGTACACCCCGAGCTGGCTCAGGGTAACAACCTGATCGGTGGAAAGGATGCCCGCGCCCGCGAAGCCGTAATCCGGATCCGTAGCGCTGATCGGCGTGGCGCCGCCGCAGCAATACTGGAGGGTGTCTATACGATAATACCGATAGTCGAGGCCAACCATCAGGCTGTGGTTCGTCTGGCCAAGGTCAAACTCCGTCTCGGCACGGTTGTCGATCGAGAAGCTATTGGCGTTGGTGTCGTGTTCGAAGTCGAACCGCGCCAGATCGTAGTCAGGCGCCGTCGGCGCACCGCCGACATAGCCATTGGGCGAAAGGCTGTATTCCCACCTGCGGGTATGGCCGTAGCGCGCGTTCTGCGAGATCTTCCAGCCATTGTCGAATTCGTGTTCGAACTCGTAGCCGACCATCTTCTGAACATATTTACCGTAGTCGGTCTCCGGCTCGCCATAGAACGCGTCGCGGTCGATCCGGCCGAAGGGCGCGTCGGTTTCCGTGCCGACGTAAGGAAAGAAGCCTCCGCCCACATGCACTTGATCGAGGGCGCCGATATAGGCCCAGACGTTGAGGCTGGTGGCATCATCCGGCGCCATGGTGATCTGCGGCATGATGAAGCCGCGCAGGTCCTCAGAGTAATCGGAGTAATTGTCGCCGCCGGAAACCTTGCCGGTCAGCCGGTAGTTCACAGTACCGTCGGCATTGACCGCATCGGAGATGTCGAAGCCGAAGAAGGCATTGCCGTTCGAGTTGATGCCGGTCTCGGTGTAGTAGAACGGATCGTCGGTCGGGCGCTTGCGGACGAGGTTGATGACGCCACCGGGGTTGGCACCGCCAAAAAGCACGGAAGACGGTCCCTTCAGGACATCCACCCGCTCCAGCATGAAGGGGTCGATCTGAGTGCCGCCGAAGCCGTAGCTGAACAGGCTTAAGTTATCGAAGTACACACCCGTCTGCGTCGCATCGAAGCCACGGATGTAGTACCAGTCGGTGTCGGGGTCGCTGCCGAACGGCTGGGTGACCACCCCCGGCGTATAGCGCAGCAGTTCGTCCACCTTGTTGGTGATGCCGCGGTCCTGGAATTCCTGCTGGCCGATGACCGAGACCGATTGCGGGATCTCGTTGAGCGGGGTGCCGGT
>JAEWKX010000182.1 GCA_023393575.1 Pseudomonadota bacterium | reverse complement strand
GACATTCTCGACAAGGAAGACAGGCCATGGACGTAGAGGAAGTCGACCCGGTCAGCGGCCGCAAGACCACCGGCCACGAATGGAACGGCATCAAGGAACTCGACACGCCCGTGCCGCGCGGTGTCCTCATGTTCCTGGTCGCCACGCATCTGTTCGCCTTGCTTTGGTGGGTACTGATGCCGACATGGCCGCTCGGAACGACATATACGAAGGGCGTGCTCGGAACCGACCAGTGGCAAAGGGTCGAGAAAGACCTCGTCGAAAGCCAGGCGGCACGCTTGCAATGGACGTCGGCCATCGAGGCGAAGAGCTATGACGAGATCATCGCAGACGAAAACCTCATGCAGTTCGTCCGCGCCTCGGGCCGGCAACTGTTCGGGGACAATTGTGCCGCCTGCCACGGAACCGACGGCAAAGGGCGCTTCAACTACCCGAACCTGACGGATGAGGACTGGCTGTGGGGCGGCGGTCCGGACAACATTGCCGAGACGCTTCGGGTCGGCATCAACTCACCCCATGACGAGACCCGGACGGCCGAGATGCCGGCCTTTGGTCGCGACCAGATGCTGGAGCGTACCGAGATCCGGCAGGTGGCGCTGTATGTCCACTCGCTGACCAATCCGGCCACCTCTACGCCGGAAAACGTCGCTGAAATCCAGGCTGGACGGGAAGTCTTCCTTTCCACATGCGCTGCATGTCACGGAGAGGATGCGAAGGGGAGCCAGGAGGTAGGGGCTCCCAACCTCACCGACAATTACTGGGTCTATGGCGGCGACATGCAAACACTGCTCACCACGATCCACGGCGGGCGTCGTGGCCATATGCCGACATGGGACGAGCGACTGACCGAAGTGGAGATCAAGACACTCGCCCTTTATGTGAACGATCTCGCACTGGAGGCACGCTGATGGCAGGATATCAATGGCCGCTATGGGCGCTCGTCGGCATCGCAGCGATCATTTTCATCGCCGCCAATGCCCATCTCGTCTATATCGCGGTTGCGAGCGATCCGGGATGCGTGAGCCATTCGAGAACAGCCGGCACCGGCACCGGCGAATACCGCGCCGCAAAATCCGCTTGCTAGTCCTTCGAGAAGGAGAGGAAGGATGAAAACGCCAGGAAAGACCTATGGGCTGCTGAGCGAGACTTCGACGATCGAAGAGACGCGCAATCCTCTCTACAAACGGAACCTGTCGGGAAATGAGCCGCTGCGCTGGCTCGCCCGGGGATGGGCGGATCTATGGATACAACCGGGACTTAGCCTCGGCTATGGTCTCGGCGTTTTCGTCCTGTCGGCCGCTTTCGTCTGGCTGCTGTTTGTCGGGCAGCGCGATTATTACCTGCTCCCGGCGATGGCAGGTTTCCTGATCATCGCACCGCTGCTGGCCGCGGGTCTCTATGCAAAAAGCCGGGCCATCGAGGCGGGAGACCGGATCAGCGGCAGGAAAATGCTCCTGATCCGTTCGGAGACGGGCACGCACATCTTCTTCACCGGGCTTCTGCTGGTCTTGCTGTTCCTTCTCTGGATGCGGGCCGCCGTCCTGATCTATGCGCTGTTTTTCGGAATCAGTCCGTTCCTCGGCTTTTCCCAGATCCTGCCGATCCTGTTCACGAGCCCGACGGGGTGGATGATGCTCCTGGTAGGCGGCTTCGTCGGTTCACTGTTCGCCGGTTTTGCCTTCGGGGTCAGCGTGTTCTCCGTCCCGATGCTTCTCGACCGGCGGGTCGACGCCCTGACCGCGATGGGCCTCAGCATCGCGCTGGTCTGGAACAACCTGCGACCGATGCTGACCTGGGGCGCAATCGTCCTGGCGCTGTTCCTTATTTGCCTGGCAACCGCGCTGGTCGGCCTGGTCATCGTATTTCCACTGCTCGGGCATGCCACGTGGCACGCCTACCGAGCCATGGCCGCGCCGGGACCGCGATGACCCGAGGCGCATATATGGGCGCCGCCCCGGGCGAACCGGGCGCGGAGCCGCAGGGCACGGGAAATATCCCGTGGGGGAAGCCGATGGGACATAGAGACCGATGAGTTCGCTTCTGATCCTCGTACCCCTCTCGATCGTGATGGGCATTATCGGGCTCGTGGCGTTTCTGTGGTCCATGAGGAGCGGCCAGTATGAGGATCTGAAGGGGGCGGCGGAACGGGTCCTGATCAAGGATGACGACGATTGAACCGGTTGCCTGCCGCGACGACCGGGCGGGCCGATGCAGAGATATCATGGAGGAGCCAATGGCCACGGTTGCCGCACTGTTCAAGGATCTCGACGCCGCGCGCTCCGCGGCAGCCGAACTCTCCGCCATCGGTATCTCCGGCGACGACATCAGCATTGTCTCAAATCAGAGCGGCCACCTCACGACGGATATCGACCCCATCGAAAGCACGGCGACCGGATCGGGCGTCGGCGCCATCGGCGGTGGAGCCGTGGGCCTGGTTGCCGGGCTCGCTCTTATTCCCGTCTCGGGGCTCGGCATCGTCGGAGTGCTGGGATGGCTGGCCACGAGCCTGGCTGCCGCCTCGGCGGGCCTCGTCGCGGGAGCGACCGTCGCCAGCCTGTACGATGTGCTGCGCACCGGCGGCACGGCAGAGGAAGAAGCGCATTTTTTCACGGAGGGATTGCGGGCCGGAGGTGCCCTGGTCGCCGTCAAGACGGCCGACCGTGCAGAAGAGGTCCGCGAATTCTTGCGCTCATCGGGAGGCGCCCTGACGCTGCCGCCTGCCGCTTCCGCCTGACGCATTCCGCCTGACGCGCCGCCCCGGAAGGCAGCCCGCGCCGAACCGGGACCTGGCCCTCTCCACGCCGGCTGGCGTATCACAGCACGCCGCCGCGGCCGCTTGCTGTCCGGTCTGCAACCGTCCTCTGCGAGAACAGCTCACTGGGTGAATATCGTCCGCCCCTCGGCCTCGGAAGCGATGAGCGTTTCGATCATCAACCTCTCCGAATTGATATGCCGCCGCAGCGCCTCGGCGAAACCTCTCAGCAGATGCCGTGACGGATCGAGGGCCCCGGAATTTCCCTTGATCGCACTCAACGCCGACAAGGCCTCGGCGGCGGCGCGCAGGTCGCAACGGTGTTCCGCCCTGAGTTCCTCGGTCAGCCGCACACCGAAAGTGGAATCCGCTGCGCTGGCGAACCTTTCGAACAGGGCTCCCTCCTCCAGTTGTTGCGCCGCCGTCAGCAGGGGGACAAGGCGGTCCGCGACCGTCTCGCACATGGCGGGCTCGATCTCCTCCGCGCTTGCGGACGACAACTCCTCCATCGTCAGGCACAGCTCGAGCAGCGCTCTGTGGTTTATCTCCAGAGCGGCGAGATTGCGGGCCGACAGCGTCCGGATATCCGACATACTATGTCTTTTCCTTGCTTCAAGAGGGTTCGGCGGGTCCGGGCATCTGCCTGAACCGGGGCACGGCTCCGAGAACCCTTCTGTCCTGGTGGACGATGGATTCGGCATCGACGATCGCCTGCCAGACACGATTACCGATTCTCACCGTAATGCGGGCCCGGCCCAGATCGTCGCCTTCGCCGCGCTCGACCCTGCTCGTCACCAACCCCTGCCGCAGGTAGCGGCGGAACTGCGCGGGCGACAGATTGAACGCAAGCGCCAGTTCATCCGGGTCGAGAGTGACGTCGCCATCTTGCTCATGTTCGATCTTCATGGATCTGTCCGCCATCAGGCTCGGGTCTTTTCTCCGATACTAGCGAGAATCCGCGCCCGGTCTTTGCGGAAACGCAAAAACAGGGCGCGCCTTGCGGTTTACAAGACCCTCGGCCCGCCACGTAAC
>JAEWKX010000165.1 GCA_023393575.1 Pseudomonadota bacterium | reverse complement strand
GGCTGAACCCCCTCGGCATCATCGCTTCCGGATTTGTTCTCGCCCTTACCTATCTCGGAGGCGAGGCGGCCCAGCTCTCGATCGGCATTTCCGACAAGGTGAGCCGTGTGTTCCAGGGCCTGTTGCTGTTCTTCGTCCTGTCCTGCGACACGCTCATCCACTATCGTTTCCGGCTTGTGCTCCGCCCGGTTGCAGGAGACGCCCATGCTTGAGGCGATCCTTCTGACCGTCATCACAGCGGCGACGCCGCTGGTGATCGCCGCACTCGGCGAACTGGTAACGGAGCGCGCGGGCGTACTCAATCTCGGCGTCGAGGGCATGATGATCATGGGTGCCGTGATGGCATTCGGCGCGACACAGGTGACCGGCTCTCCCTACGCGGGAAGTCTTGTGGGCATCGCGGCCGGTACCGTCTTCTCGCTGCTCTTCGGCATCCTGACGCTGACGCTGGTGGCGAACCAGGTGGCGACCGGCCTGGCGTTGACGATCCTCGGGCTGGGGTTGTCCGGCCAGATCGGCGAGAGCTTCGTGGGACAGCCCGGCATCAAGCTGCAACCGATCCCTCTTCCGCTTCTTTCCGATATTCCCTTCCTCGGACCGCTCCTGTTCCGCCAGGACCTGATCTTCTACCTGTCGATCCTTCTCGTTCTCGGCATCCACTGGTTCCTGTTCAGGAGCCGGACCGGCCTCAGGATGCGCGCTGTCGGCGACAACCATGCCTCGGCGCACGCGCTGGGCATCAACGTCATCCGGACGCGGTATCTCGCCGTGATGTTCGGTGGCGCCTGCGCCGGCCTGGCCGGTGCCCAGCTATCGCTCGTCTACACGCCGCAATGGGTGGAAAACATGACGGCGGGCCGCGGGTGGATCGCACTCGCGCTGGTCGTCTTTGCGTCCTGGAGGCCGTTGCGTGTGCTCGCCGGCGGATATCTCTTCGGCGCCGTCACGATCGGGCAATTGCATGCGCAGGCATTGGGGATGGGCATACCGTCGCAATTCCTCTCGGCGCTCCCCTATGCCGCCACTATTGTCGTCCTCATCGTCATCTCGCATAATCGTCGTACGACGCTCATCAACACGCCTGCCTCGCTCGGAAAACCCTTCGTTCCCGAGCGTTGAGACAGCTGCCGCATACCAGTCTTCGAGCCAACAGGGGTCCAAAATGAAGAAACTGATCATCGCACTCGCCGCCACGGCCGCCGTCCTGGGAGGCGTCTCCACCGGCGCACAGGCCCAGGACAAGACCAAGGTCTGCTTCATCTATGTCGGCTCTCAGACCGACGGCGGCTGGACGCAGGCGCACGACATCGGCCGCCAGTCGCTGCAGGAGCATTTCGGGGACAAGATCGAGACACCGTTCCTGGAAAGCGTGCCGGAAGGTCCCGACGCGGAACGCGCCATCGAACGCATGGCCCGCTCCGGCTGTGCGATGGTATTCACGACGTCCTTCGGCTTCATGGATGCCACGATCAAGGTCGCGCAGAAGTTCCCGGACGTGAAGTTCGAACACGCCACCGGCTTCAAGGCTGCCGAGAACGTCGCCACCTACAACGCGCGCTTCTACGAAGGCCGCTACATCCAGGGCCAGATTGCGGCCAAGATGTCCAAGAAGGGCGTCGCCGGCTACATCGCCTCGTTCCCGATCCCGGAAGTTGTGATGGGCATCAACGCCTTCATCCTCGGTGCGCAGTCGGTCAATCCGGAGTTCAAGCTGAAGGTCGTCTGGGCCAACACCTGGTTCGATCCCGGCAAGGAAGCCGATGCTGCCAAGGCATTGATCGACCAGGGCGTCGACATCCTGACCCAGCACACGGACACGACCGCACCGATGCAGGTCGCAGCCGAGCGCGGCATCTTCGCCTTCGGCCAGGCCTCCGACATGATCGCCGCAGGCCCGAAGACGCAGCTGACCGCGATCGTCGATACCTGGGGCAACTATTACATCAAGCGCACCCAGGCTCTGCTCGACGGCAACTGGAAGTCCGAGCAGATCTGGGACGGTCTGAAGGACGGCATCCTGACGATGGCGCCCTATACCAACATGCCGGACGACGTGAAGGCGATGGCCGAGGAGACCGAAGCCAAGATCAAGTCGGGTGAACTGCACCCCTTCACCGGGCCCGTGAAGAAGCAGGACGGCTCCGATTGGCTCGCAGAAGGCGAGAAGGCGGAAGACGGCGTGCTGCTCGGCATGAACTTCTACGTCGCAGGTGTCGACGACAAGCTGCCGCAGTAAGATCAATCGCATGCGGAAAGGGCGCCTTCGGGCGCCTTTTTTGTTGCAACCGGAAACAAGCCGTTTATCGCCTGTCAATCCAGTTGTTGCTAAGAGCCGCCGATCGAGTTGAGGGGAAGCCACATGAAACGCACCTGCCTAGCCGTCATCCTGGCTGCCGGAGACAGCACGCGCATGAAGTCTTCGATGTCGAAGGTGCTGCATCCCGTGGCGGGCCTGCCGATGATCGGGCATGTCATGCGTGCCGTCGCCTCCGCGGAGATCGCCGACGTTGCGCTGGTTCTAGG
>JAEWKX010000149.1 GCA_023393575.1 Pseudomonadota bacterium | reverse complement strand
TTTTCGGTGGCATCGTCGCGCTCGCCCTCGCTGGCAGCATGCAATATGCCGGCTACCTCCCCGCCGCTGCACCGCCGCAGAATTCGAGCGCGGATATTCAGGCACTGCGCCAGGAAGTCGAAGCCCTTCGTCAGGCGCCGGCTTCAGCTCCGGCTCCCGATCCGGAACTCGCTTCTCGTCTGGACGCCCTCGAGACGGCAGTCGCGCAACGCGCCGACGACAGCGGGATCGAGGGAAGACTTGCCTCGCTGGAGCAGCAATTGCAGTCGGTCCAGAAGGCTTCCCAGGGGACTGCATCGGAGAATTCCGCGCGCCTGGATGAGTTGCAGGGTCGTCTCGACACAGCCGAGGCAAAGCTGAATGAACCGGGAGCGGAGGAAGCCGCGGCACGCGCCATTGCTGCTGCCGCCCTGAAGGCTGCCATCGACCGTGGCGGCGCGTTTGCCGGCGAACTCGACACCTTCGCCGCCGTCTCGCCCGATCCCCAGGTCGCAGACCAGCTTCGCCCCTATGCCGAGGATGGCGTTCCCACCCACGCTCAGTTGGTGGAACAGTTCGCCTCGGCAAGGGAGGCGATCCTGAATGCCGTTTCCGCGCCACAGGAAGACCAGGGCATAACCAGCCGTCTGATGTCCAGCGCCCTGTCCGTCGTCAAGGTGCGCCGCACCGGTGATGCACAGGGTGACGACCCGGAAGCCATCGTCTCCCGGATCGAGAATGCACTTCAGTCGGGCAACCTTGCGGCTGCGGCAACCGAATGGGACGCCCTGCCGCAAGAGGCCAAGGACGCCTCCGCGGACTTCAAGCAGGCGCTGGATGCACGCATTGCCGTGAACGGGCTTATTGGCGATGCTCTGACCCGCGCCGTCAGCGAAACCGGCGCACAGAACTGAGGAATGGCAGAATGATCAGATTGT
This sequence comes from Pseudomonadota bacterium, assembly GCA_023393575.1. Lineage (GTDB taxonomy): Bacteria > Pseudomonadota > Alphaproteobacteria > Rhizobiales > Rhizobiaceae > Neorhizobium. The sequence continues at coordinate 1,835 of JAEWKX010000149.1, read as the reverse complement.
TAGCGTTCATCATTGTCGTCCTCGCCCTCGGCTGGGGCTTCGCCTGGCTGGCGGACCGCCCTGGCCTGATTGCGATCACCTGGCAGGAGTACCTGATCGAAACGAGCCTGATGGTCGCGGCGACCGGCGTCGCCGCCTTGATTGCGGCGGTGATGATCCTCTGGTGGCTGGTTCAACTGATCTGGACTTCTCCCCATTCCGTGCGTCGTTTTTTCCGCGCCCGCAAGCGTGACAGAGGCTACCAGGCCCTCTCCACCGGCTTGATCGCCGCAGGCGCCGGCAATGCCATTCTTGCTCGCAAGATGAGCCTGCGCGCCCAGGGCCTGCTGCGCGCTGACCAGGAGCCGCTGCTCCACCTCCTCGACGCCCAGGCCGCCGTGATCGAGGGGCGCCACGACGATGCGCGCCGGCGCTTCGAACGTATGGCCGAAGACCCCGAGACGCGCGAACTCGGCCTCCGAGGCCTGTATGTTGAAGCGCGCCGCGCCGGAGCCGACGAAGCGGCCCGGCAATATGCTGAACGCGCCGCCGAACACGCGCCCTATCTCCCTTGGGCGGCGGAGGCGACACTGGAAGCCCGCTGTAGGGAGGGCCGGTGGGACGAAGCCATCCGCCTGCTGGAACAGCAGCGCATAGCCAGTGTCATCGACCGGAAGCAGGCAGATCGCTGGAAGGCCGTCCTCCTGACCGCAAAGGCCGGCGAGCGGCTGGAAGCCGACCCCAAGGGCGCCCGCGACGACGCTCTGGCGGCGCTGAAGCTAGCCAAGGATCTGGTCCCCGCCGCCATCATCGCGGCCAAGGCCTATCTGCGCGAAGACAATATCCGTCGAGCCGCATCCGTGCTTGAAGGGGTGTGGAAGGTATCGCCGCATCCGGAGATTGCCAGAACCTATGTCCGGGCCAGAAGCGGTGACAGCGCCGTCGACCGACTGAAGCGAGCCGAGAAGCTGGAAGCAGCGCGTCCCAACAATGTCGAATCCCTTGTCGCCGTCGCCGAAGCCGCCCTCGATGCACGGGAGCTGAAGCGGGCCCGGGAGAAAGCCGAAGCCGCCTCCCGTATGAGCCCCCGGGAGAGCATCTATCTTCTGCTCGCCGACATCGAGGAAGCCGATACCGGAGACCAGGGCCGCATCCGCCACTGGATGGCACAGGCGCTCCGGGCCCCGCGCGATCCAGCCTGGGTGGCCGACGGTCTCGTTTCCGAGCACTGGCTGCCGATGTCGCCCGTTTCCGGCCGCATCGATGCGTTCGAATGGAAAGTGCCCTTTGGGCAGCTCGAGGGTCCTGTCGAGGAAGGCGATCTTGCCGGCAAGGCGATTGCGGAACTGCCGCCGGTGACCTCGGAGCCCGAGCCCGAGCCGGAACCCGAGCAGAAGCGATCAGCCACGATGCTGGACGTGACACCCGCAGCGCCTGCAGAGCCTGAAACGGCGCCCGCGCCTGCCAGTACCGCAACGGACAACAAGCACGACGAGAACCGCGTCATCCCGCTTGCTGCAGGCGTGGAACAGAAGGCACCGCCGGCAAGGAAGGAAGAGGCGGAGCCTGATCCGTTCTTCGGTCGGCCGCCGGATGATCCGGGCGTCAAGGATCCCTCTGCATCATCCCACCCGGCCAATCGCCTCCGGCTGTTCTGAGAGGCCGGCCGATGTTCGAACGCTTCCAGGCCTTCATCCAGAACCTTACCGCCCGTGAACCGGAGCGCGCATTTGCGCCGGGGGACCCGCGCGTTGCATTTGCAGGCCTCTGTTTCCAGGTCATGGAAGCGGACGGAACCGTCTCGGACGAGGAGCAACGGCACCTCCGCGACCTGCTCCGGGAGCGCTACGACCTCA
>JAEWKX010000105.1 GCA_023393575.1 Pseudomonadota bacterium | reverse complement strand
GTGCCGCTATGAGCCGTGTGGTCCGCTCACGAACAGGCCGCGGAAAGCGGTTGGTGGCAACCGGGCTTCGGCTTGCGCTTGCGACGCTCGTCCTCGTCGGCCCACTGGCCTCGGTCGCGATCAGGGCCAATGTGGAGGGGCTTGCTCCGAAACACGGAGCCGGGTTCGTGCTGTTCGTCAGCCTGCAACGGCAGTCCATGAGTTGACGGCGTCCGTTTCGGATGGCGTCTTTTGCTTGTCAGAGACTTCATCCTATAATGGCCCATGAGCAAACGAATCTTCTCTCTCTCCCCCCTTCCCTTCATCAGCCCGAGCCCCCACGAGCCTCGCGTCTTCGATGATCCCGCCGAAGCCGTGGCCGTGCTGACCGAGCTTTACGAGCGCAACACGCGCTTCCTCATCGAGGCCTTCGGCGCGCTGGCGAACGGAAGCCCGGTGACCGGGCGGTATCGCGCCTGCTACCCTCAGGTGAGCATCGAGACGACGTCATTCGGCCATGCCGATTCACGCCTGTCCTATGGGCACGTCACCTCACCCGGAATTTACGCAGCAACGATCACGCGCCCGAAGCTGTTCCGCCACTACCTGAAGGAACAGCTCGGGCTCCTGATGCGCAATCACAACGTTCCGGTGAAGGTGTCGGAATCTTCGACGCCGATCCCCCTGCACTTCGCATTCGGCGAGGGCGCGCATGTGGAAGCGTCGGCAACCGCGGGGCTTGCCGACGTCTCACTCCGTGATCTCTTCGACACGCCCGACCTCAACAATACGGACGACCTGATCGCCAACGGCGAATACGACCAGGTGACGGGCGAGCCCGCCCCGCTCGCACCCTTCACCGCACAGCGTATCGACTATTCGCTCGCACGGCTGAGCCATTACACGGCGACCGGTGCCGAGCATTTCCAGAACTTCGTGCTGTTCACCAACTACCAGTTCTATATCGACGAATTCGCCGCATGGGCGCGGGAACTGATGGCCAAGGGTGGCGAGGGTTACGATGCTTTCGTGGAGCCCGGCAATCTCGTGACCTATCCCGGAGCGGCGCGCGAAGACGCCGGGATCGTCGGACGCCTGCCCCAGATGCCGGCCTACCATCTGAAGAAGAAGGGGCACTCCGGGATAACGCTCGTCAACATCGGCGTCGGCCCGTCCAACGCCAAGACGATCACCGACCACATCGCCGTGCTGCGCCCGCATGCCTGGCTGATGGTCGGCCACTGCGCCGGCCTGCGCAACAGCCAGCGGCTCGGCGACTACGTGCTTGCCCATGCCTATGTCCGCGAGGACCACGTGCTGGACGACGACCTGCCCGTCTGGGTGCCGATCCCGGCTTTGGCCGAGGTTCAGCAGGCGCTCGAAGACGCCGTGGAGGAAGTGACAGGCTACGAAGGCTTCGAACTGAAGCGCATCATGCGTACCGGAACCGTCGCGACGATCGACAATCGCAACTGGGAACTGCGCGACCAGCGCGGTCCCGTGAAGCGGCTTTCGCAGTCGCGCGCCATCGCGCTCGACATGGAATCGGCAACCATCGCCGCCAACGGCTTCCGCTTCCGCGTCCCTTACGGCACGCTGCTCTGCGTTTCCGACAAACCGCTGCACGGCGAACTGAAGCTGCCGGGCATGGCGACCGCATTCTACCGCACGCAGGTCAGCCAGCACCTGCAGATCGGGATCCGCGCCGTGCAGAAGCTTGCCGCCATGCCCGTCGAGCGGCTGCATTCACGCAAGCTCCGGAGCTTCTACGAGACGGCGTTCCAGTGAGGCCGACCAGGGATTGACGACAACGATGCGCGGACTACATTTGACTACCCGTTATGGAGATCAAACGATGTCTTCGCTGCAGCCCACATCGGTCCGCCTGACGAAGGAAACCCTGGCACTTCTGGACGAAGCGTCATCCCGCTTGCGGCGGTCACGCTCGTTCATTGTCGAGGAGGCATTGAGGCAGCATCTTCACGGCTCGGAGGACAGATCCTCCACGGAGGCATTCGACCGGCTCCTCTCGTTGAAGGGGGCTGGAGCTCGTATTGCCCATCCACTGACGGAAGAGGAAATCGAAGCGCGCGCCCGCGAGTTCCGGGGCGATGACTGACGATCCGTTCGCGGGAGCGTCCAACGTCTATTTCGACGCGAACGCGTTCATCTACTATCTGGAGGGGGAACCGCGTTTTCAGACGCCGATCGCGGACCTCTTCCGCCGCCTGAACGGCCAGGGGTGCCGGTTTCTTACGAACGAGATCGCCGTCGTCGAATGTCTTTATGGCACCTACAAGATCGCCAGCCGCGAATTGGAGGAGCGTTACTCGGAGCTCTTCTTCGGCCTCGAACTGTTCGATGTCGTTTCCGTAGATTTTTCAATGCTGGATGCCGCCGCCCGCTTCGGGGCGCGGGCCGGACTTAGACTTCTCGATGCCACCCACCTCGTCTGCGCGCTTTCACGCGACTGCCAGGTGCTGGTCACGAACGACCGGAGGTTCAAAACCCTCCGGAATCTGGCCGTCGTGCGGATCGAGGATCTGTAGCCGCTCTATTCCCTTACCGTGTCGCGCAGGTGGTCGAGCCCCTTGCGCAGCGTCTCCACCATCTCGTCGATCTCGGAGCGGGCGATGGTGAACGCCGGGGACGCCAGCATCCGGTCGCCGGTGGCGCGCATGATCAGGCCGTTCTCGACGCAGTGGTTGCGCACCAGCGTGCCGATGTCGTCGGGCTTGGCGTAGCGGCGGCGGGTCGACTTGTCGGCCGCAAGCTGCAGGCCGCCCATCAGGCCGACGCTTTCGGCCTCCCCCACCACCTCGTGGTTCTCGAGGCTTTTCCATGCGGCGGCAAAATAGGGGCCGATGTCGTCGCGGATGCGCTCGACCAGCCCCTCCTCCTCGATAATGCGCAGGTTCTCCAGTGCCGCGGCAGCGCAGACCGGATGCCCGGAATAGGTGAAGCCGTGATAGAAGTCGCCGAGTTCCTCGACCATGACATCCGCCACCCGGTCGCTCACCATCACGCCGCCGATCGGCAGGTAGCCGGAGGACAGCCCCTTGGCGATCGGCGCGAGATCCGGCTCGACGCCGTAGTGCTGGTAGCCGAACCAGGAGCCGAGGCGCCCGAAGCCGCAGATCACCTCGTCCGAGACGAGCAGGATATTGCGCTCCCGGCAGATGCGGGCGATCTCCGGCCAGTAGGTCTCCGGCGGGATGATCACGCCACCCGCCCCCTGGATCGGCTCGGCGACGAAGGCGGCAACACGATCCTCGCCCAGTTCGTCGATCTTCCGTTCCAGCTCACGGGCGACTTCAAGGCCGAACGCCGCAGGAGAAAGATCGCCGCCCTCCGCATACCAGTAGGGCTGGCCGATATGGTGCACGCCCTCGATCGGCAGGTTGCCCTGCTCGTGCATCCATTTCATGCCGCCGAGCGAGGCCCCGGCGACCGTCGAGCCATGGTAGGCATTCGTCCGGGCGATTACCCGGGTCTTCTCCGGCTTGCCCAGCGCATTCCAGTAGACCCGCGCCATGCGGAACCAGGTATCGGAGGCCTCCGAGCCGGAATTGGTAAAAAAGACACGGTTGAGCCGGCCGCCGGAACGGGAGGCGATCTTCTGGGCCAGAAGCGTTGCCGGCGCTGTCGTGGTGCCGAAGAAGGTGTTGTAATAGGGCAGTTCCTGCATCTGACGGTAGGCCGCCTCGGCAATCTCCCGCCGCCCGTAGCCGATATTGACGCACCAGAGGCCTGCAAACGCATCCAGGTATTTCTTACCCTGGCTATCGAAGACATGGACGCCCTCCGCCTTCTGGATGATGCGTGTGCCGGCCGCATTCAACTTCTTCATGTCGGAGAAGGGATGCAGATGGTGGGCGGCGTCGATGGCACCGAGGTTGGAAAAGGCGGGCATGTCGGTCATCGGGGTTTCCGGCCTCCAGATTGTCTGCTCAAGTCTTATCGGCTACGAACGGAATTCCGCAACTCCCTTCTGAAGACATCCCATGATCACCGAGAATGCCCCTCCCCGTATCGAGATCCTGCTCGTCGGCATGAATGGCGACCTGCGGGGCAAGCAGATCCCGCCGGAGGCGGAGAAGAAGATCTGGGAGGGCAGCGTCCGTCTCCCCTCCTCCACCCAATCGCTCGACATCTGGGGCGACGACAACGACGACATCACCGGGCTGTCGCTGTCGATCGGCGATCCCGACGGCGTCTGTATTCCCGACCGCCGCAGCCTCGCCCCCATGCCCTGGGCACCGGAAGGCTCGCGGCAGGTGCTGTCCACCATGCACGAGCTCGACGGCAGCCCGAGCTTCATGGATCCGCGCGCCATTCTTGCCGGCCTGCTCGAGCGCTTCGCTGAGCGCGGGCTGACGCCGGTGGTGGCCACCGAGCTGGAATTCTATGTGGTCGAAAACGACTGGCGCGGGACCGGCCGGCCGCGTCCGCCGGAAAGCCTCACCTGGCGCGGGGAGCCCAACGGCTTCCAGCTCTACGACATGGGCGCCGTGGATGCCCTGGACAACTACTTGCAGACGGTGCGGAGCTGGGCGAAGGCCCAGGGCCTGCCCGCGGACGCCACCACGGCGGAGTTCGGACCGGGCCAGTTCGAGATCAACCTCCTGCACCGGCCGGATGCGCTGGCCGCGGCCGACGACTGCATCTATCTGAAGCGGATCGCCGAAAAGGCGGCGAAACGCCACGGCCTCAAATCCACCTGCATGGCGAAGCCCTATTCGGAGCATGCCGGTTCGGGCCTGCACGTCCACGCGAGCGTGATCGACCGCGCCGGCAACAACATCCTCGATGCCAAGGGTGGCGAACCGCGGCTGCTGAGATCGGTCTGCGCCGGCACGCTCGATACGATGCGCGAGGCGCAACTGATCTTCGCGCCGTTCGCCAATTCCTACCGCCGCTTCCAGCCCGGCTCCTTTGCGCCGGTCGACATAGACTGGGGCTATGGCCATCGGGGCACGGCGGTGCGTATCCCGGACAAGGACGGGCCGGCTGCCCGCATCGAGCACCGCGTCGCCGGCGCCGACGCCAATCCCTATCTTCTGCTAACGGCGATCCTCGGGGGAATGCTGCTGGGGATCGAACGGACGCTCGATCCCGGTCCCGCGACCGAACCGGGCCAGCCGGCGCCGGGCGACCGCCGCCTGACGCACGACTTCCTCACCGCCGTGGAGGATTTCGCCGGCTCCGCCTTCATCCGCGGCGTCTTCGGCGAGCGCTACCAGAAGCTCTATGCCGACACCAAGCGGAAGGAGGCGCTCGCCTACCTGCGCACCGTCTCCGATTTCGACTACCGCACCTACCTGCCGCGCATCTGACGATTCAAATGCCGCTGCCTTCTTCTTCCTGCGCAGCCTCTCCCGGCCGGCGCGGTACCAGGACCTTCAGTTCGCCGGCATGAATCCGCAGGATCACGTCGCGATCCATGGGCAGCAATTCGCCATCGATCACGCACCGCACATCGTGTCTTTCGCGCGGAAAATGAAGCTCCACCTCCGTGGTGGTCATGGCGGTCACCGCCTCGTTCTCCTTCAGCCGCCCCCGCAGGATGTCGAAGGCAAGGTGTGCGACGCCTGCGGGGGTCAGCGGATCGGCGATGTAGAAGCCAAGATGTCCGCCCGTTACATCGGGGGCAACGAGAAGCGGATCCTGGCCGAATTCGTTGTTGGAGACCGAAATTGCAGAGACCTTGCGGTGCCCGGCCGCGCCGCCGGCATTGAACTCCACCTCGAATTCCGGCGGATTGAACATCACGCCGAAGGCGGCCCGGGTGCTGGCCCGGATCTTCCCGAGACGCGAGCCGAAGGTCATCGAGTTCCGGTAGCGCACCATGCGCGCGTGCAGCCCGGCGGAGAACTGGTGGACGAAGCTTTTCCCGTTCGCGCTGGCAATGTCGACCTGCTGAACCTTGCCCTGCGCCAGGACATCGAGGACAGTCCAGATGTCGAGCGGCAGTTTCAGCGAGCGGGCGAAGAGGTTCATGGTTCCGGCGGGAACGATGCCGAGCGTCAGCCCATTGCTCCATGCGATGTCGGCTGCCGCCGAGATCGTGCCGTCGCCACCGCCGGCAATCAGGCCTTCGACGCCCGATATGGATGCAGCCCGCTGCATCGTCGACACGACATCCTTGCCCGAGACGACATGGCACTCGATGCGGTGTCCGGCATCCTCGAACGTCTTTGCCGCCCGGGCGCAATAGGCGTCCGTGTCGGTCGTCCGGAAGGTTCCACCATCGCGGTTGAAGACGGCAACAAGATTCATCTGACGCTCTCGTTCGGCCTGAAGTCCGGCCCGCGGAACAACGAGCCATGGCGGAATTGGTTGCTCTGCTGCACCTGCACCAGAAGATGCGGTCTTTTGCGGGGATTCCGGCTTATTTGAGATGACGAGCCATCTTAGCCGGCCGCCAACTCACGTGCATTCTTGCAGGTTGGGAGCATAGGCTGCAACTATGAGGCAGGCAACGAACAAGGAGAACCGCATGCGCGCCGTCGGCTTCAACAGTCCTCAACCCATCACCGCGGAGACCTCGCTGGTCGACATCGACCTGCCGATGCCGGAAGCCACCGGCCACAATCTTCTGGTCGAGATCAAGTCGGTCTCGGTCAATCCGGTCGACACCAAGGTTCGAAACTCGGCGGCCGTTGAAGAAGGGCAGTATCGGGTACTGGGCTATGATGCCGCCGGTATCGTGAAGGCGGTAGGAGCCGATGTGACGCTCTTCAGGCCCGGCGACGAGGTCTTCTACGCGGGGGCAGTCAACCGCCAGGGGACCGATGCCGAGTTTCATCTGGTCGATGAGCGGATCGTCGGCAGGAAACCGAAGAACCTCGGGTTCGAGGAGGCCGCCGCCCTGCCCTTGACCGCCATCACCGCCTATGAGGCGATGTTCCATCGCATGAAGGTACAGGATGCAGTGCCGGGGGCCGCGAATGCGATCCTCATCATCGGCGGCGCCGGCGGCGTCGGCTCGATCGCCATCCAGCTTGCGCGCCAACTGACGGATCTGGCAATCATCGCCACCGGCTCCAGGCCGGAAACGCAGGACTGGATCCGGCAGCTCGGGGCTCATCACGTGATCGACCACAGCCGGCCCCTGGCGCCGCAGGTGGAAGCGCTCGGCATCGGCACTCCGGCCTTCGTCTTCTCCACCACCCAGACGGAGAAGCATGTCGCCGACATCCTGGAACTGATCGCCCCGCAGGGCCGCTTCTCGCTGATCGACGACCCGAAGGAGCCCATGGACCTGCGACCGTTCAAGCGCAAGTCGCTGTCGATCCACTGGGAGATGATGTTTGCCCGGCCGGTCTGGCAGACCGACGACATGATCGAGCAGCACAAGCTGCTGAACCATGTGGCGGACCTGGTGGAGGCAGGCCGGATCCGGACGACACTGGCGGAACCCTACGGCACGATCAATGCCGCCAATCTGAAACGGGCGCATGCGATGATCGAAAGCGGACGCGCCAAGGGCAAGATCGTCCTTTCAGGATTCTAGCGGTCCCGGTCACGCGCCGGCGGCAGCTTCAGCGGGCCGCCGGTCTTCACGCTGCGGATCGCGAAATTCGATTGAATGTCGGTGACCTGCGGCAGCACCAGAAGCTTTTCCGTTAGCAGCCGTTCATAAGCGGCGAGGTTCTCGACGACGACCTCCGCCAGGAAATCCGCTTGGCCGGAGATCATGTGGCAGGCGATCACCTCCGGAATGTCCAGCAGCGCCTGCTCCAGCGCCTTGGCGTTCTCGCGGGTATGACGGATAACCTTGAAAGCGACGAAGATCGTCAATTCGAGGCCGACCGCCCGCCTGTCGATCTCGGCACGATATCCACGGATGATGCCCGCTTCTTCCAGCATTCTCGTGCGACGCAAGCAGGGCGACGGCGACAAGTTGACAAGTTCGGCTACATCCACATTGGAGGCGCGTGCATCATCTTGCAGAGCATTCAGGATCGCAATATCGAACATATCCAGTTTTGGCATGATTACGCTCCCAGCAATGAGCTTCCGCAATATCCTGCCAAGATCGTGCCTTCCGGAGGCGCTTTTAGCAAGGACTCAAGCGCGCAGTGGTTGTTATTCTGTTCCTCTCGTGACAAGGAAAACGGAAATGGCACCCACTCCCGCGAACAGCTCGGCGACTTTCGGCGCGGCAGCCGCTCTCTCCGTCGTCACGATCTGGGCGACTTGGCTGATCTCCATGCGCTACAGCAAGGGCGGCGTGCTGACGCCCCTCGACCTCAGCCTGCTGCGCTTCGGCATCCCGGCCCTGGTTCTCTCGCCCTTCCTTCGCCGTACCGGGCTGTGGCCGCGCGGTGCGGGCACGCTGCCGCTGGTCCTGATGATCGTGGGAGCCGGTGCACCTTTCTTCCAGGTTGCAGCTTTCGGGCTTCTGGCCACCCCCGCCTCGGCCGCAGGCGTCCTTCTGCCTGGGACCATGCCGCTCGCGACGGCGCTGATCGGGATGATGGTGCTCGGCGAGCGTCCCGATCGGCTGCGGAAGGCGGGCATGCTGGCTATTCTTGCCGGGGGGCTCCTGCTCCTCCTCGGCACGTCCGAGGAGGCGAGCCTGAGCTGGCGGAGCTATGTCGTGCTGCCGTTCGGTGCGGCACTCTGGGCGATCTACACCCACGCCTTCCGCAAATCGGGACTTGGCGCGTTCGAGGCCGGTGCGCTGATCTGTTTCTGGTCGACGGTGATCAACCTGCCGCTCATCCCGCTGCTGGGCTCCAACCTCCTGACTGCCCCGGTTTCCGAGATTGCGCTGCAACTCGTGCCGCAAGCCCTGCTCTCCGGCTTGCTAGCCACGATCTTCTATGGCTTTGCCGTACGCATTCTGGGCGCCACAAGGGCTGCGGCCTATACGGCCCTCACTCCCGTTGCGGCAGCCATCGGTGGCGCGGTCCTGCTTGGCGAGACGCTGAGCGGGCCGGCCATCGCCGCCACGGCGATTACCGGACTTGGCGTGTTGCTATCCACGGGCCTTCTGTCGGCGCACCGCCCTTGAACGGCGACGCCAAAACCTGATCAGGCCTGCAGAACGACCACCCGGTCCCCGACATTCACGCGTTCGTAAAGATCGATCACGTCATGGTTCATCATTCTTACGCAACCGCTCGACATGGCATAGCCGATCGTCTGCGGCTGGTTCGTGCCATGGATGCGGAAATGCGTGTCGTTGCCGCTGCGATAGAGATAGATGGCGCGGGCGCCGAGCGGATTGTTCGGGCCGCCGGGCACGCCACCGGCAAACCTCAAATTCTTTTCCGGGTCCCGGCGGATCATGTTCGGCGTCGGGGTCCAATTCGGCCATTCCGCCTTGCGTCCGACATAGGCGCTGCCGGCGAGGGCCAGGCCTGCACGCCCGACACCGACGCCGTAGCGCATCGCCTGGCCGTTCTCCATGACGTGGTAGAGACGGCGGGCCGGCGTGTCGACGACGATCGTTCCCGGCTTGTGGGCCGTCTCGTAGGCCACGACCTGTCGGCGCAGCTCCGGCTTGATCTTCTCGAGCGGAACCGCCTTCAACGGGAACTGCTCGTCCGGGCGGGCCGCGTAGTTGGCGCGGTGATCGACGCCGCTGGATGCACATCCGGTGACGAGAAGCGGCAGCCCGATCAGGAATCCGCGGCGGGATAGCGACATGAATCGTGTCCTCAATGTGTCGGTTTGATGGTCCGAAATTAAGGAGATTATGGTTAACGAAGGGTTTAGCGGGTCGCCCGTCATGGGAACAAGGCCGCTCAACGCCGCGAGAGCAGCGCTGATGCGAAGCGGGAACCGGGCCGACGGCACCTGATCAGGCGGAGGCTTCCGGTCGTCCCGACCGGAAGCCATCGGATAGGAACAGAGCTACATGCTCGGATAGACCGGTCCTTCGCCTCCCTGCGGCGGAACCCAGTTGATGTTCTGGTTGGGATCCTTGATGTCGCAGGTCTTGCAGTGGACGCAGTTCTGCGCGTTGATGACGTAGACCTCCTCGCCGTCCTTCTCGACCCACTCATACACCCCGGCGGGACAATAGCGGGTCGAGGGTCCGGCATAGACGCCGAGTTCGGAGCGCTTCTGCAGTTCCATGTCCTTGACCTGCAGGTGGACCGGCTGGTCCTCCTCGTGGTTGGTGTTGGACAGGAACACCGACGAGAGGCGGTCGAAGGTCAGCACCCCGTCGGGCCTCGGATAGGCGATCGGCTTGTGCTTTGCGGCAGGCTCGAGGCTCTCCGCATCGGTCTTGCCGTGCTTCAGCGTTCCGAAGAAGGAGAAGCCGAAGAGCTGGTTCGTCCACATATCGAGGCCGCCGAGCCCGACCCCGAGGGCCGTCCCGAACTTCGACCACAGCGGCTTGACGTTCCTGACGCGCTTCAGGTCCTTGCCGATATCGCCCTGGCGCCATTCGGTCTCGATTTCCACCACTTCGTCGTTGGCGCGGCCGGCAGCGATCGCATCGGCGATCTTCTCCGCCGCCAGCATGCCGGAGAGCACGGCGTTGTGGCTGCCCTTGATACGCGGCACGTTGACCATGCCGGCCGAGCAGCCGATCAGCGCACCGCCCGGGAAGGTAAGCTTCGGCACCGACTGATAGCCGCCTTCGGTGATCGCCCGGGCGCCGTAGGAGATACGCTTGGCGCCATCGAAGGTGCCGCGGATCGCCTCATGCGTCTTGAAGCGCTGGAACTCCTCGAACGGGTAGAGATAGGGGTTCTTGTAGTTCAGGTGGACGACGAAGCCGACGGCGACCAGATTATCGTGCAGGTGGTAGAGGAACGAACCGCCGCCGGTCTTCAGGCCGAGCGGCCAGCCGAAGGAATGCTGCACGAGGCCCGGCTTGTGATTCTCCGGCCGGACCTCCCAGAGCTCCTTGAGACCGATCCCGTATTTCTGCGGTTCGCGGTCCTTCTGCAGGTCGAACCTCGCGATCAGCTGCTTGGCGAGCGAGCCGCGCACGCCCTCGCCGATCAGCACGTACTTGCCGTGCAGTTCCATGCCGCGAGTAAAGGCAGGCCCCGGCTCGCCGTTGCGCTCGATGCCCATGTCGCCGGTCGCGACGCCGCGCACGGCGCCGCTCTCGTCGTACAGAACCTCGGTTGCGGCAAAGCCCGGATAGATCTCGACGCCGAGCGCCTCGGCCTTCTCCGCGAGCCACCGACAGACGAGGCCGAGCGAGACGATGTAGTTGCCGTGGTTGTTCATCAGCGGCGGCATGAAGGCGTTCGGCAGGCGGACGGAGCCGGCTGGGCCCAGGAACAGGAACTGGTCGTCGGTCACCGGCGTGGTGAAGGGGTGGCCTTCCTCCTCGCGCCAGCCGGGAAGCAGCCGGTCGATGCCGATCGGATCGACAACGGCACCCGACAGGATGTGGGCGCCGACCTCGGACCCCTTCTCCAGAACGACGACGGAAAGCTCGGGGTTCACCTGCTTCAGCCGGATCGCCGCCGAGAGGCCCGCCGGACCGGCTCCGACGATCACGACATCGAATTCCATGCTTTCCCGTTCGGGCAGTTCCATTTGCTCGCTCATCACCTACTCCGCTTGCCGGCCCCACCCCGGCACCAGTTGTCTGACAACCTCATTGGCAAAAGCCGGGGCGGTTGTCGACCTCCAAAGCGAGGGCTCCTCCCGCTTTCCGGCGGCATTGCCCTCTTACCTTTACGTTAACGTAAGAATAGCGATGCAGCGTCGAAAATCAAGTTGCCTCCACCCATGCCGCGCCCCTCATCTCTTGCCCATTTCGACTTCCCTGTTAAGACCGCTGGATCACCCTTTCGACAGAGCCGTTCCGCATGATCGTAACACAGCCCGCCACGCCCACGCGCCAGGAACTTCATCGGCGCCTGAACGCCCTCCACCCCGAGCTGACGATCCTGGCCGAAGAGGAACTGGCAGGTCGTCATCCGGGAGAGCACGCCGACAACTTTCGTGCCGGAGTGATGGCGCAACCCGCCTGCACGGAAGCCGCGGCGGCACTCGTCTCCTGGTGTGCGGCAAACGGTGTCGCCATCGTTCCGCAGGGAGGCCGCACCGGCCTCGCCGGCGGCAATGTCAGCCGTCCCGGCGAGGTCATCCTGTCGACGGAGCGCCTCAACCGCATCCTGTCGATCGAACCCGAGGAGATGACCGCGACGGTCGAGGCGGGCGTGACCCTGGAGGCCCTGCAGCAGGCGGCGGCGGAACACGGCCTCACCACGGGCATCGACCTCGGCTCGCGCGGAACGGCGACGATCGGCGGCATGGTCTCTACGAACGCCGGCGGCATCCTCGCCTTCCGCAACGGCGTCATGCGCCAGCAGGTCATGGGCCTGGAGGCGGTCCTGCCGTCCGGCAAGATCTTCTCGGATCTGACGCGCGTGGTGAAGGTCTCTGCGGGGCCGGATCTGAAGCAGTTGTTCATCGGCGGCGAAGGTGCATTCGGCCTCGTCACCAAGATCGTGGTGAGGCTCGAGCAGCAGCGCCCGCACCGGGCGACGGCCCTGGTGGGCGTGCCGGATGCGATGACGGCGCTGGCGACCATCCGCCGGTTCCGCACCCTGCCGAGCGCGACCCTGGAAGCTGCGTAAATGATGTGGCCACGCTATATCCGCGACCATGCACGCCTGAAGGGCATCGACCTCTCCTGGCTGGAAGAGGATGCGGCCGCACTGCTGATAGAAATCTCGGGAGAGAGCGTCGATGCTGCGACCGCGGCGCTGGAAGAACAGCTCGCAGACCTGTGGGAACCACTCGGCCTCGAGGGCGGCATCGTCGCCCAATCACTCGACCAGGCGCGCCGGTTCTGGGACATCCGGGAGGACTCCGGCTTCTACTACGCCGAAATTCCGGATGCGGCCTCCTTCGACGTCTCCGTTCCGCCGACATATCTCGACAGCTATGTCGCGCAACTGGAAGACCGGTTGAAGGCGATCGACCCTACCTATGCGGCCTATGTCTACGGCCACATCGCCGACGGCAACCTGCACCTGACGCTCATCAAGCGTGGGCCGCTGCCGGAGGAAGAACTGCGCGCGGTAGAGGACGCCGTCTATGGCGGCATACGCGAGGCCGGCGGCAGCTTCTCGGCCGAACACGGCGTCGGCCGGGAAAAGCGCTACGGCTACGAGAACTTCACCTCACCGGAAAAGCAGGCACTCGCCCGGACGCTGAAGAACGCACTCGATCCAATCGGGTTGTTCAATCCGGGCAAGGTGCCGTTCTGACGGCACCGCTCATCACGACCTGTCGTTGCCTTTGCCGAACTTCCTGCCCTTGCCGCCATCCGGCTTGGGTTTGCCGCCGAACGCTTTGCCGCCGCCTTTCCTGTAAGGCTTTTCAGACCCCTCGCCGCCGCGGTTGTCGGCGCGGTGAGGTTTGTCCTTGCCCAGGCCGCCCTTCGGCTTCGGACCGCCCCAGACCTCATCGTCGATGCTGCGCACGTCGCGCTGCGTGTCGCTAGACTTGGCCTTCGGCTTCCAGTCCTTGCGCGGAGCATCGCCCGCCCCCTGGTCGCGTAAGGGTTTTTCCCTGCCGCCGCGCTCGGCGCCGTCAACGGATTTCCTGCCCTTCCACGGCTTGTCCATACGCGGACCGTCGCGGCGCATGAAATCGTCGCCGCCGCCCGTGCGGGAGAACCTGCTGAAATCGGGTGCCTGGTCGAGGCGGGTCACGCGGATGCCGCGCTCCATCATCCGGTCCTTGCCGAGCTTTGCCAGGAAGCGATCAGCGTGCTCGGCGGCAATCTCCACATAGGTCTCGTCCGCCTGCATCTTGATCGCGCCGATCTCGTTCTTCGAGAGATCGCCGCTGCGGCAGATGGTCGGGATCAGCCAGCGGGGCTCGGCGCGCTGCTTGCGGCCAACCGAGAGCGAGAACCACACGGCCGGACCGAAATCGCCGCGCGGCGTCAGCGGGCGCGATGCCGGGTCGCCCTGCGCCCCGTCGCGGCCCTTGCGTGGGCCCGGTTCCAGCGAGACCGGGATCAGGTCTTCCGGTGCCGCATTCTTGGCGCGGTGCAGGCTGACGAAAGCGGCGGCGAGTTTCTCGGGCCCATAGGCCTCGACCAGCCGTGCAATCAACTCCTGCTCTTCCTCGCGTGGCGCCTCGTTGAAGACCGGATCGGCCAGGAGGCGTTCCTGGTCGCGGGCGATCACTTCGTCGGCGGTCGGCGGATGCGCCCAAATCGGCGTCACGTCGGCGCCGGCAAGCAGGCGTTCGGCCTTGCGGCGCTGGTTGACCGGGACGATCAGCGCGCTGACGCCCTTGTTGCCCGCGCGGCCGGTGCGGCCCGAAC
>JAEWKX010000099.1 GCA_023393575.1 Pseudomonadota bacterium | reverse complement strand
GCCTTGGAGAGAGCATCCAGCATCATTGAGGAACACCTTCTTCCTTCAGCAGTTCGTCGATTTCGCTCAGCCTCGATCGGCCGAATTCGACAAAATCCTGGATTTCGGGATCAAACTTGACCGTACTGCCTGCAGGCGAAGGTTGCCCGGTGTCGGCAGGCCCGGATGTCTCATCTCCGGGTGACGCCTTTACAGCAGTGGCGTGAGGTATCGATGGAAATGTGACGACTGCATCTTGTGCGAGGCTTTCGGCCTGCGGCTTGCGAAGCACTTCCTCGGCCACGGCCTGCGCCGCTGCCCGCAACGCGCGGTCGCGGGGCGAGAGATCGTCTTCCGGAATGGCTGCCAGATCGCGTACCGCCGAAGCCACGTCGGACGTCGGGATGTTCGCGGCGCCTCCATAAAGCCGGGCCAGGGCTGCCGGGCTCTCGGTCCCGAGCCCGGAGAGGGCAGCCGCCCGTGCCGATGCGAGCCGCGCCAGTTCATTCTTCCCTTCAAGGGTCGACCGTCTGGCGATGCGGAGAAAGACTTCCCGCCGCCGGTCCACGTCCATGAACTCCACCGTGCCGTCGATGTCATGCTCCGCAACGCTCGGATAATGCTCTACGACCAGTTGGACAAAGAAATCGACGAACTGGCTCGCGTAGGGCGAATGAACGAAGCGGCGCGCATACTTGCGGGAATAGGCGAGCCCCTCGTCGACCATATCCGCATCGACGGCGATGGCTACCGAACGGCGCAATGCCGCCTCTTCAAGGATGGTGCCCGGAGCACCGAGCCGAGCCATGTCGTAAAAGACCAGGGCGCCCTTCGGATCGGTGGGGACGGTGACATTTCCGCTGACGAGGGCAATATAGGGCCCGATGGCTTCGTCGCGATATTCCTTCGCCATCTCGCCGAGGCCGCCTGCAACCAGCGTGCCCTGGCCGCCGAGATATTTACGCAGCACATCCGCGACCCGGCTGTCGAAATTGCCCGATACATCCCGCTCGACAAGGTATTCCAAGGTCTCGGGATTGCCACCGCTCATCGCATAGACGAGGGCGGCGTCGACGTTACGCGGGTCGTCGTAGGTCGACGGCTTCGCCGATCGCAGGGCCTGGTCGATCTTGCCGATCATGAAGCGCTGCATCTCGCCGGCCGAATGGTCGCCGAGCGCGACCGTATCCTGCACGAACTGCAGCGAGCGGAGCATGATGTAGGGAGCAAGTTCCGGCGCGTTCTCGGCTGCGGCGGGCCGCACCAATGCCGACCCCGCCAGGAGGGCCCCCACCAGTGCAACCGGACGAAGGACCGCAAGCGGCATGGTCATCCCTCGTCAGCCTGCAAGAGGATCTCGATACGCCGATTGACCGCCGCCAACGGGTCGTCAGGGACCTGGAGCCTGCGATCCGCAAAGCCGGAGACCTGCTGCACCCGCCCCTCTTCCAATCCGCCGCGGAGCAGCATGTAATAGGCGCTGTGGGCGCGGGCCATGGAAAGACGCCAGTTATCGTTGTCGCCGCCCTTGAACTGGCGACCGTCCGTATGCCCGCGCACAAGGATGGCCCCGGTACGCTGCTGGAGTATTTTGCCGATCTTCTCCATCGCCAGCACCATCTCGCGCCGCGGGACGGCCGAACCCACGTTGAACATCGGATCCGCGGCCTGATCGGAGATCGTCACGAGCAAGCCGCCCTCGGAAGGCGTGACCACCAATCCCTCGGCAAGTTTGCCCGCCAGCCCGCCGATCTGTTTCTCGATCTCGCGGCGAAGCGCCTCGGCTTCGACCTGGCCCTTGTCGCCGGCTGACACCTCTGCGGCGGGCGCCTTTGCCGCAGTGGTCGGGTCGTGCTGCTTGTCTGCGGCATTCTCTTCCGTTTTATCCGTGTCGGCGGCTTCCTTGTCCGTTGCCTCTGCTTCCGGCAGGGCCGTATCGGATCGCGGCTGCGGCATGGCAAGGGCTACTTCGTCCTCGGCTGGAGCTTCCGCTTCCGGCGATGCGGAGGACTGAGCCTCCTGCCGCTTCTCGCTGCTCGTGACCTGAACCTGCTGCGTCCAGAAGTCGGGATCGAAGGGGTCGCGGTATGCCTCCCCGCCATCGGCGCCCGTCGCCGGGCCGGAATCGGCGGCGCCCCCCTCTCCCTTGGCACTGATATTGGCCTGCTGGCCGACCTCCTGGGCGATCTCCGCCAGAACGGAATAGGGGTTTTCGAAGAAATCCGCTTCGGAGTAATTGGTCTCGTCCCCGGAGGTCGAGGTCATGTCCTCGCCGGTGGCGGCCGCCGATCCGACGGTATTTTCCTCCGCCTTGACCTTGGAACGCTCCTGCTGCTCCTGCCCCTCGGACTTGTCGACCGGCTTTTCCAGCCCCTTCTCCGCCGGTGTCTCGTCGGAAAGCTTGATCGGGTTGAAGTAGCTGGCCATCGAGGCCTTGGTTTCCTCGTTGGCGGCGTTGACGAGCCACATCACCAGGAAGAATGCCATCATCGCGGTCATGAAGTCGGCATAGGCGATCTTCCACGCACCGCCATGCGCGCCGTCATGGTCACCGCGATGCTTCTTGACGATGATAATCTCGTTCTTGCCGTGGTGGTGGTTCTCGCCTTCACTCATGCGAGCAACTCCCTCACACGGGCCGACCAGGCGGACAGGCGCGTCACCAACGCAGCGTCCCCGAGATCTGCCGAGATATCCAGATCCGCCGCGTCGACGTAGCGGACCGCCGCCGCTTCCTCGCCCAGTGCGGCGGCAAGACGATCACGCAGGGCTTGCGGACCGCGGACGGTGATCGTCGCCACGTCGCCGTCCAGAATGGCGGCGCGGACGAGGTCCGCCATATCGGCAATGGCCTTCCCCACCAGCGCTTCTTCCACCAGGGGCGCCAGAACACGGGTCACCTGATCGCCCACCGCCTCGGCGACAACAAGCGCCATCTCCCCGAGCTTTACGCTGAGATGCGCGGCCAGTTCCGTCTCGTAGCGCTCCCGAAGGTCGGCGAGCTCGGCCGCATGGGCGGCCTTCATCACCTCGCGCTCCTCGGCCCACTTCGACTGCAGCTCCTCTGTGGCGGCCTCGTAGCCGAGACGGTGAGCGTCGGCACGTTCCGCTTCCAGATCGATGACCGGTTCCGCTTCCACACCCGTGAAATCCGCAAGATCGAAAGTATCATCCGGCTCCAGCATCACGGGCGGAGCCGGTGGAAGCTCGCTGAAATCCTTCAGATACCGCGCTATAGAGGCTGTCATTCTGGAACCTGTTCTTCCTGTCTCACCCAAGCCTAACGTGACGGACGGAACAAAGAGTTACCATCGGCGCCAGCGCGGTGCGCCGCCGCATCCGAAGGCTATGCCGGGCATCCGACCGCAGGCTAGAATTCCAAGCTTGTGCGAGGATGAAGGTGACGCGGCGGGCGGTTCGCCACGCCCGTCCCGCTACGACTGGCGGAACAGCGTCAGGATGTTTTCGGCGTTGGTATTGGCGATCGACAGGGACTGGATGCCGAGCTGCTGCTGCGTCTGCAGCGCCTTCAACCGCGTCGATTCCTCGTTCATGTCGGCATCCACCAGGCGCCCGATGCCCTTGTCGATCACGTCGATCAGGGAGGCGATGAAATCTTCCTGCAGGTCGATGCGGCTCTGGATCGAACCAAGGCTCGATGCGGCGCTCGTCATCGCCAGGAGCTGCTGGTCGACGAAGCTCATCATGATGTCGAGGACATCGGTTTCCTCGGTGATGGAGCCGGGAACCAAGGTGTTCAGGGTCGTGCTCAGGTCGGCAAGCTTGGTGATGTCCAGCGTGACGACGGACATATCGATCCTGCGGCTGCTGAGGCTGTCGCCCACCGAGACGTCGAAGAAAAAGTCGGACGTGCCATCGTTATAGATAGGTACCGTGAACGCTGGGGTCGTTGCCGTCTCCGTCGTTGTCACCTCGACCCAGATGTCGTCTCCCAGCTTGAAATAGGAACCACCGCCCGCGGTATAGATGGAGACGTCGGCATTGGTATCGGCACCAAGTGCTGCAAGATCCGCATCCGTATAGGTAGGCACCGCATATTTCGCATCGGTGATTGCGCCCGCACCATCGTCGGTGGATGCCGTGACCGCCGTCTCGCCCTTGGTAACATAGGCGAGGTCCTTGTCGAGGATGCCCAGCTTTCCACCACTCGTGTCGAAGAGAACCGTCGTCGAGTTCATCGGGTAGTCAACGGTGGTGACCGCAACCTCGCCGGACGGTCCGCGGGTGAAGGCCGAGACGACTTCCTTCAGGAGCGTCTTCTCGACGGCCGGGTTTCCGCCGTCGCTGATGACGCCCTGAATCCAGTTCTCGCCGGAGAAGCTTGCCGATTCGGAGATGCTGCGCAGTTGCTCCTGCAACTGCGCGATTTCTTCCTGGATCTTGGAGCGGTCCACGCCCACGCCGAAGGCCGCAACGAGCTTGGACTTGATCTCCTGGACGGTGGCGATGGCACTGTCCATCGCTTCATAAGCGGTATCGACCTTGGCGGCGCCGAGGCCGAGAGCATCCTGCACGGTTCCCAGCGTGCCGTTGTCGGACCGCATGGTCGTCGCGATCGACCAATAGGCGGCATTGTCCTCGGCCGTCTCGACACGAAGGCCGGTCGAGACACGCGCCTGCGTCGTCTCCAGATCGCGATCGATCGAGCGGAGCGTCTGGAGGGCCGCCATCGCAGCGATGTTGGTGAGGATGCTTGTCATGCCCTTGCCCCTGTCTTGAATGCCGATGTGCATCAGAAGACGACAGGAGGGGCTTCATGCTCGGCCGCCGGTTCCCGTCATGGGCGGGCGGTCTGTCGTTCGTTAACAAATCGTTAACGCGGACAGTTAACAGCCGAGGCTTGCCCGTGGCAAGCGTGGAGATGGCCGGCCGCGACCTGCGGCAGGCTTCACGCAAGCTACGCACATGCGAAAACCGCGCCCCTTCCGGGACGCGGCTTCCATCGTGACTTTCAATCCGCAGGGCGGGACGAAGATGCCCCTAG
>JAEWKX010000079.1 GCA_023393575.1 Pseudomonadota bacterium | reverse complement strand
GCCTTGGAGAGGGCATCCGCCACCTCCAGCGTCAGATAGCGGGGGTGGCCGGGTCCCGCGCCCGCAAGCCATACATGCCCGGCCTCGAAGGCCGGGCTGGCGGCACAGACGGCGGCGATGGTGTCACTCAGTGTCATGCAAAAACCTTTTGCCGGTGACGGTCGCGGCCGGCAGAGCTATAGAAACGTTCATGGATGTCGAAAGCAAGAACCTGCGGCGCGGCTGGACCACCGGAACCTGTGCTGCTGCGGCCAGCAAGGCTGCGTACTGCGCCTTGCTGAACGGCGAGTTTCCGTCTCTGGTGGAGGTGACGCTGCCGGGGGGGCAGAGGCCGTCCTTCTCGCTGGCGTTGGAGGAGCGGGGTGAAGGCTATGCCCGCGCAGGGGTCGTCAAGGATGCCGGGGACGATCCGGATGTAACCCATGGCGCGCTGATCATGAGCACGGTGCGCCGCGGAGATCCCGGTTCGGGCATCGTCTTCAAGGCGGGACGTGGAGTGGGTACTGTCACGAGGGCCGGTCTGCCGCTGCCTGTCGGAGAGCCCGCCATCAATCCGGTCCCCCGGAAGATGATCGCTGCGGCTCTTGCGGAGGTTGCGGGGCCGGAGGCTGATCTCGAAGTAGAGATCTCGGTCGATGGCGGAGAGATACTGGCGGAAAAGACACTCAACCCACGCCTCGGCATTCTGGGCGGAATCTCCATCCTCGGCACGACCGGGATCGTCATTCCCTTTTCCTGTGCTGCCTGGATACATTCGATCTGGCGCGGTATCGACGTGGCACGGGCGGCAGGGCTGACCCACATCGCCGGAGCCACGGGGAATACGTCCGAAAAGGCGGTCGCCGCCCATCACGGGCTGCCGGACATCGCGCTGATCGACATGGGCGATTTCGTCGGCGGGATGCTCAAGTACCTCCGTAGCCATCCTGTCCCTCGGGTCACGATTGCCGGGGGCGTGGCAAAGATGACCAAGCTCGCTCAAGGGATGCTGGATGTGCATTCGAAGCGTGGACTCGCCGACCTCCAGGCCTTGTCCATGCTTGCCCGGGAGGCAGGCGCCTCCGAAGAACTCGCACGCCGGATCGCTTCGGCCAACACCGTTGCGGGGGCCTTCCACGAAGCGGAGGAAGCGGGCCTGGATATCGGCGACCGTGTCGCGGAGCTTGCCTGGCGGACAGCCGCAAGGGGCCTCGGACGCTCCGACATCGCCCTCGAAATCCTGGTCTTCGACCGGGACGGTGGACTGAGGGGCAAGACGCCGTTCACGCCGACCGATCATTCGCAGGCCCTGTCGACGTGAGGCCATCCGGGACGAAAGCGGCGGACATAATCTGCGTTGTAGAGCTGACTTTCCGGAAATTCGGTCTCTCCCAGTCCCTTCCCCACGAAGATCAGCGCTGAACGCTCTGCCGGTTCGGCTGCGAGCTTTGCCTCGATATCGGCAAGCGTGCCGGCGATGATGCGCTCTTCCGGCCATGACGCCCTGACGACGATGGCTACAGGGCAATCCGCGCCGTAATGGGGGATGAGTTCGGACACAACCCGGTCGAGCGCATGTACAGCCAGGTGAATGGCAAGCGTGGCGCCGGTGGCGCCGAAGGCTGCAAGCGTTTCCCCTTCCGGCATCTTCGAGGCGCGGCCGGAGATGCGGGTGAGCACAAGGCTCTGTGCAACTTCCGGAATGGTCAGTTCCCGGCGGAGAGCGGCTGCCGCCGCAGCGAACGAGGGGACGCCCGGTGTCAGCGTATAGTCGATGCCGTGTTTTTCCAGGCGTCGGATCTGTTCCGCCACCGCGCTCCAGACGGAAAGGTCGCCGGAGTGAAGTCGGGCAACGTCGCGGCCGTCGCGATGGGCGGCGACGTATTCGGCCTCGATTTCGTCGAGGGAGAGTGGTCCCGTGTCGACGATCCGCGCGCCCGGCGGGCAGTAGGCCAGCAATTCCTGCGACATGATGGAGCCCGCATAGAGGCATACCGGCGAGCGGGCGATGATGTCGCGCCCTCTCACGGTGATGAGATCGGCGGCTCCGGGACCCGCTCCGATGAAGTGCACCGTCATGGCCGGATCCTTGTCTGCGCGAGCGCGCAGGTGGCGCCTTCGGAGATGACGCGGGCGACAAGAAGCTCCGCCGGTCCATCGATCGCCGCGATTGCGGCGGCTTCCGAAAGGCTGGGCGACACGGTCTTGGCGAGACTGTGCTTCGAGACCGTGCGGGTTTCCGATCCGGCTTCCTTCAAGGCGTCGTCGCCGATGATGTGGAGGGGCAATCCCAACTGCTCGGCAAGGGCAATGATGCCGGGTTCGTCCTCCTTGATGGTGCCTGTCGCCAAGGCACCGATGGAATCGAGATCGATGCCCGCCTGGCGGCAAGCCAGAGCAAGGGCAGCCGCCACGCCGTCCGTATCCGTTCCCCTGCGGCATCCCAGCCCTGCCACGATCATCGCTGCTCTCCCTCTTTCGTCCATATCCATTGGGTGACCGGCATCGCCGCTCTCCAGCCATGCATCGAGCCGACCTCCGCCAGCCGATTGACCTGGAGGCGGACAAGATGGCCGCCAAGGCGCGCCTGCGCAGCGAGCAGAACCGCTTCCATCTCCGTCGTCACCGCATTGGCAACCAGCCGGCCGCCAGGTTTCAGGCCTCCCAAGACGGCGTCAAGTACTCCGGGTTCGCTACCTCCCCCTCCGATGAAGATGGCATCCGGGGCCTCGAGACCTTCGAGTGCCTCCGGCGCCTCGCCCTGCACGATCCGAAGACCGGGAACGCCGAAGGCCTGGGCATTGTGCCTGGTTCTCTCGGCACGCACGGCGTCTGCTTCGATGGCGATGGCCCGCATCGATGGGTGGGCCAACATCCACTCGATGCCGATGGATCCCGATCCCGCACCGATGTCCCAGAGGAGTTCGCCGCGACGCGGAGCAAGCGCCGAAAGGGTGATCGCACGGATTTCGCGTTTGGTGATCTGTCCGTCGTGCTCGAAGAGGTCGTCATCCAATCCTGCCGCGAGAGGCAGGATGCGCGCGGGTCGGCCGGCGGCAACCTCGATCGCGACGACATTGAGGTCGCTGACGTCGGAGAAGGAGAGGCTTTCGGCATCGCCGATCCGGATACGCTCGGCGGGGCCACCCAATGCCTCGAGGACCGTTATTTTCGATCTGGCGAATCCTGTTTCGCGCAGAAGTACGGCCAAGGCTACCGGGCCTCTTCCGTCGGAGGTGAGCGCCAGCAGGCGGCGGCCGGAATGAAGGAGCGGACGGATGAGATCGAGAGGCCGGCCATGCAGGGAGATCGTTTCGACGTCCTGCAACGGCCAGCCGAGGCGGGAAGCCGCCAGGGAAAAGGCCGAAGGGGCGGGGAACGCGATGAACTCTTCCGAAGGGATATGCCGGGCAAGGGTGGCGCCGACGCCGAAGAAAAACGGATCGCCGGAGGCGATTACGCAGACAGGGGTTCCCCGCAATGCAAGCACGTCACGCATGGAGGTATCGAACGGGGTTTGCCACGGTCTAGCCTGACCACGGATCAGTGGAGATGCCAGTTCCAGGTGGCGATGACCACCAAAGACGACGGCTGCGGCGCCGATTGCCGTGCGAGCATTCTCGCCAAGCCCGGCGATACCGTCTTCTCCGATGCCGACGATGGACAGCCAGCGGTTCTGCGATGCATGGTCGGGAGGTGATTCAGGAGGCATTGTGAAACACTCCATCCTCATTTTGGGCGGCACCATGGAGGGGCGACGCCTGGCGCAGCGCCTCGCGGGCGATCGTCGCTATCGTGTAGAACTGTCGCTCGCCGGCCGGACCCGCAATCCGATCGATCACCCCGTTCCCGTCCGCGTGGGAGGCTTCGGTGGGGCGGAGGGACTGGCGCGATACCTGCGTGAGGGGCAGGTCGCTATGCTGATCGATGCCACTCATCCCTATGCGGCTCGCATCTCCGCGAATGCGATGGAAGCCGCAAGCATGGCCGGCGTTCCTCTCGTGGCATTGCGGCGCCCTCCCTGGCAGCGCCAGACGGGGGACCGATGGCTCGAAGTACCGGGTGTTGCCGACGCGGTCACGGCCCTGGGCAGCGAGCCGCGCCGGGTTTTCCTGACGCTCGGGCGGCAGGAACTGGCGCCTTTCGAAGCTGCGCCGCAACACCATTACCTTGTTCGCAGCGTCGATCCGGTCGAACCGCCCCTTTCCGTCCCGCATGCAACCTACCTTACGGATCGCGGGCCGTTCGAGGAGGCGAGCGAAACAAGCCTGCTCCGGAAGTATGGTATCCAGATGATCGTGGCGAAGAACAGCGGCGGCACGGCGAGCTATGGCAAGATTGCCGCCGCCCGGTCGCTCGGCATCGGGGTGGTACTGATCCGGCGTCCCGTGCTGCCGGAGGTCACGGGGGTGGATACCGTCGAAGATGTACTGGACCATCTCGCTCATGCGCTGCCGCCCCTGTAGCTCCGGGGGGAGTAGACCAGCGGCGGCTTCCCGTCTCGTCCGATCATTCTCGTTTCGCGCGATCCGACAATGATGCAGGTAGCCATGTCCGCCATGTCCGCGGATGCGTCACTCAGTGTGACTGTTCGAATGACCTCGTCCGGACGCCCGGCGGCCCGGCCGAAGACGACGGGGACGTCCGGGGGAAGATGCCGGCGCAGAAGATCGAGCGTCTCGCCGAGCTGGTGCGGTCGCGCCTTGCTGATCGGGTTGTAGAAAGCCATGACGAAACCCGCCTCCGCGGCAGCGATGAGACGTGTCTCGATGATCTCCCACGGTTTCAGGTTGGTCGAAAGCGAGATGGCGCAAAAATCGTGCCCCAGTGGCGCACCCGCCTTTGCCGCCACTGCGAGCATGGCGGTGACGCCTGGAACGACGGAGATATCGATGCCGCGCCACTCGACGGGCCCATCCTCGATGGCTTCGCAAACGGCAGCGGCCATGGCGAACACGCCGGGATCTCCGCCGGAAACGACGCAGACCTTGCCTCCCTCTGCAGCCATTGCCAGCGCTTCCCTTGCCCGGGCCAGTTCCTCGCGGTTGTCGGAAGCGTGCCGGCGCTGGTCCGGGCGCAGGGAAAGCCGGTCGATGTAGGGAAAGTAACCGAAGAAATCCTCCGCCGAGGCAATGGCGGCTACGGCCTCGGGCGTCATCTGATCAAGGTTTCCGGGGCCGAGCCCGACGACGACGAGCGAGCCTGTCATGGGCGTGCCTTCCATCCCGGCACCAGGACCAGCGAGAAGTAAGGTGCGGGGGCTTCATCGCGCTCTTCCAGCCGTTGCGCCGTACCGTCCGCCATGGTGCCGCGCTCGACATAAAGAGCGCCGGACAGCTTGTTGACGGCCTGCAGGGCGCGGCGGATCTTCGGAAGGTTCCGCCCGACTTTCATGATGACGGCGGCATCCGTATCGGCGAGACGTTCCGCCAGTTTTTCCTCCGGCAGGGTGCCGGGAAGAACACTCAGGATGTCGTCGCCCTGGACGAGCGGCAGCCCGGCCATCGACCAGCAACCGGACATGGCCGTTACGCCAGCGACGACCTCGGCCTCGTAACGGTGCGCCAGACGCAGGTGAAGATGCATGTAGGAGCCGTAGAAAAGAGGGTCCCCTTCACTCAAAACAGCGACGTTGCGGCCGGCATCCAGGTGCGCGGCGATCTCTTCCGCCGAGCGGTCGAAGAAGTCGGCAATGGACTCCTTGTAGCTGGTATCGTCCTTGTGGGTCTCGACCGTGACCGGATAGACAAGCGGCATCTCTACCGTGACCGGCCGAATGTGTGCGTCAACGATCGCCCGGCCGTTTCCGCCGCTGCCCTTCTTGCAGAAGAATGCGACGACGTCCGCCTCGCTGAGAGCCCGGACAGCCTTCAGGGTCAGAAGCTCCGGGTCGCCGGGACCAGTACCGACGCCCGTCAATCTGCCTTTGACAATCGTATTCAAAGTCCTGCCCTCGCCAGGGCATTGATGGCGGCGGCCGTCATCGCGGAGCCGCCCATCCGGCCCCGAACCACGGCATAGGGAATACCGAGGGAAGTCTCCATCAAAGCTTCCTTCGATTCGGCTGCCCCGACGAAACCGACAGGCATGCCGATGATTGCTGCCGGTCGCGGCGCACCGGCATCCAGCATCTCCAGGAGCCGGAACAGCGCCGTCGGCGCATTGCCGATTGCCACGAGAGCCCCTTCCATTTCGTCCCACAGGTCGAGAGCCGCGGCAGAGCGCGTATTGCCTATGGTCTTCGCCAGTTCGATGGTGCGGCTGTCGCGGAGGGTGCAGATCACTTGGTTGTCGGCCGGCAGGCGAGCACGGGTGATACCATGGGCCACCATTTCCGCGTCGCAGAAGATTGGTTTGCCCGCGTGCAGCGCACCACGGGCTCTGGAGACGAAATCGGGCGAGAACCGGAAATGCTGTGCTGCCTCTACGAGGCCGCAGGCGTGGATCATGCGGATAGCGATGTCCGCCTGTTCGGAAGTGAAGGAAGACAGGTCGGCTTCCTGGCGGATGATCGCGAAGGAATTCCGATAAATGGAGTCGCCCTCGCGGATGTATTCGTAGGTGGTCATTTGCTTCCTGACGTGAGGGAGAGAGCAAGCCGGCTTTCGCCGAGTCTGGCGATGCATGCTGCGGAGGTTTCATCCGGCTGGCGTTCCGATCGGACACGCGCCGCAAGATTTCGAAAAGCGGTGCCGGCCCGGCTTGTCGCCATGGTTGCAAATGCGGGATCGGATGCCTTACCTGTCGCCAATGAGACGACACCGTCGATCCCGCATAATGTGAGCGATGTGGCTTGCGGATGAGCGCACCCCTTAGCGCAACCCGATACGTGCAGCTTGAAGGAGCCGTCCAGAAGTTCCCCCATCGCTTCCAATGCGACATCCGCCAGCGAATGGGTATCGAGGGAGGCGGAGGTGCAGGCGGGGCTACCGGGGCAGGCCGCGATGCTGGCCCGGGGATCCCCTGCCGAGGTGATGAAACCCGATACGACGCCAAATGCCGCAAGCTCCTCGCATGCAGCACCGTCTGCCGTGAAGAGCAGGGAATGATCGAAAGCCGGCCTTACCGAAGGTATGCCGAGCCGCTCGGCTTCCGCGCAAAGTGCCGCCAAGCGTCGTGCTCCGGTCTGTCCGAAGGCGAGACCGAGCCCGAGTGCGACCCTGCCGTCCTTCAGGACGGTAAGGCCTAAGGGAGAGGATCGGTGCTCGGGCATTTTGCCAAGCGCCCTTGTCCCGGACGCGATATCACCGCCCCGCGCCGCCTTGCCCATACCCGCCAGTTTGTGCAACAGGGCCAGCGTCTCCGCGACTGCCTCCTGCTGGTCGAATATCCCATGGAGGCGTGCGGTTGCCTCGGTTCCACCGAGAAGGATCTGCCAGCGAATTCCGTCTTCCGTCACTCCGGCGACGAGCCGGATATCCGCCAGAAGATCGCAGAGCCGCATTTTTCCCGCACCGTCGACGACCACCGACATTTTCGGTGCGAGGCCCCGTATGTCGCGAGCCTCTTGGCGTATCGCCTCCGCCAGGGGGCGAGGATCGGCTATTTCGATGGAGTCCAGGCCGGCCAAGGGCGGAATATCGACTGCCAAGCCCTCCCGCAGCGGCAGATTAAGGGCCAGGATGTCGTTTTCGAGCCTTGCTGCGGTTTCGGCGATCAAACCTCGCACCTGTAGATTGCCCCGGGCGGAAATATCGAGAATTCCATTGCCGTGCTCCTGTGCGAGGCTGCAGATGGCTGCCAGCTGCTGCGGCCTGATTGCATCCAGCAAGGCAATGCGCGCTAGAAGGCCATCGCCCGTCTGCATCGGTGCAGAAAGGGCAGGGCAGGCGCCGCGGCGCATATCCGGACCACGCAGATTGACATCGGGCGCAGTCATATGACCTTCTCCGCCACAAGTATTTCCAGTTCTGCGTCGATCGCATTGCGGCGCGGGTGCCAGAGGCCGCGACGTATCGCAGATCGGAAACGCTCCCCCATGAACCTGGCGCCCTCAGGATTTTGCGATAGCAGGAAGTTGCGCACGTCCTCATCGTGGACGTAGGCGTCGTAGGTGGCGTCGATCAGGGATTGCGGGATGACGCCGGTGGTTTCGGCAAAACCGATCAGACGGTCCACGGCCTCGACCAGTTCCGCGGCCCCCCGCGGACCGTGGCGCATCTGGCCGGCAATGAAGCGCGGGTTCACGGCGCGACCCCGTACCACACGGGTGACAGCCTCCGCGAGGGAACGGGCACGAGGCCTGGCAGGATCGGTCGTGTCGAGTGCTATCAGGTCCGTGTTGCTGCCGAGAGCAGCCGCTGCGGCGGCAAAGCCGCCTATGAACGCGACGTCGGCCGAGCCGTCCAGGAGATCGCGGCCTGGATCGTCGCCGGTGTGAACGAGAAGGTCTGCTGCTTCCACCTGATCCGCGAAACGGCCGGGCGCCTCCGTCGCCTGGGCCTCCGCGCCGCCGAAGGAATGGCTGGTGGCATCGAGATAGATGCGTCCAAGCTCCTCCCGCTCGACCCATGTGCCATCGGAGAGCTTTTCCTCTATCCCGGCACCGAATGTTCCCGGAGCAGAGCCGAAAATACGCGGCGGCCCCTGGCCCCGGCGTCGCGCGTCCTCGGCGAGGGGATTGTCACCCGGTGCCTCTTCGCGTGCTGCAATGGCG
>JAEWKX010000351.1 GCA_023393575.1 Pseudomonadota bacterium | reverse complement strand
TCGTCGACGAGGATCGAGTCCACTTCTTCGACGATGGCGTAGTTGTGTCCGCGTTGCACCATCTGGCCGCGGTCGTATTTCATGTTGTCGCGGAGATAGTCGAAGCCGAGTTCGTTATTCGTCGCGTAGGTGATTTCGCAGCCGTAGGCTGCGCGCCGTTCCTCGTCGCTGAGGCCGTGAACGATGACGCCGGTCGTCAGGCCCAGGAAGCCGTAAAGGCGCCCCATCGTGGCGGCGTCGCGGCTGGCAAGGTAATCGTTGACTGTCACGACATGCACGCCCTTGCCGGCAAGGGCGTTGATGTAGACGGCGAGCGTCGCCACGAGCGTCTTTCCTTCGCCCGTCTTCATCTCTGCGATCGCGCCGTCGTGAAGGATCATGCCGCCCGTCAGCTGCACGTCGAAAGGTCGCATTCCCAGTACCCGGAGGGAGGCTTCGCGAACGACGGCAAAGGCGGGAACGAGAAGGTCGTCGAGGTTCTTTCCGGCCGCCAGCTGTTCTCGGAATTCGACGGTCTTGGCCGCCAGTTCTGCGTCGGAAAGAGCCTTGGTCTTCTCCTCGAGGGCGTTGACAGCGTCGACGCGGGACTTGTAGGAGCGGACGCGGCGTTCATTCGCCGAGCCGAAAAGTTTGCGGGCCAATCCGCCGAAGCTGACCATGCGAATGGTCCTTTCTGATTATACATACGTTTGATCACAGGCTTGCCGGCGGCTCTGCGGAGTCGCCAAAATCGCCTGTACGCCCGGAAAGTCATCTGGACGCAAAGTCGCGTGACAGATAAGAGGGGGGTCGATTGATGTCAACGGCAACGGCCGATACACAAAGGCCACATTCCAATGTTTCTGAAGGCTTTCCGGCTGGATCAGGCGCTTCTGATACTGGCGACCATTCTTGAAAGGTGACTTGATGCTGCGCCACAAACTTCTCGCAACGGCTGCTCTTGCCGTCGCGCTTTCCCTCGGTGCCTCCGCGTTCGCGCAGGAGGATGCCGTGGTTGCCAAGGTCGGCGATCTGGAGATCCGCCAGTCCGAACTCGACCTGGCTGTGGCCAATCTGGATCCCCAACTGCAGCAGCTTCCGGACGAGCAGAAGCGTATCGCGGCCCTGTCCGGCGCGATCGACGTGAAGCTGCTTGCCCAGGGAGCGGCCGACGAGGGTCTTGGCGAAACCGAAGACTTCAAGAAGCGGATGGGCTATATCAAGGATCGGGAGCTGCACAACTCCTACTTCCGCAAACATGTGGTCGACGCCGTTACCGACGAAGAGGTCAAGGCTCGCTACGACAAGGAGATCGGAGCACTGCCGAAGCAGGAAGAGGTCAATGCCCGCCATATCCTGGTGAAGACCGAGGAAGAGGCCAAGGCGATCATTGCAGACCTGGATGCCGGCAAGGATTTCGCGGAGCTGGCCAAGGCCAGGTCGGAGGATTCCAACAAGGATGATGGCGGCGACCTGGGCTGGTTCTCGAAGGGCCGGATGGTGCCGGAATTTGAAGAAGCGGCCTTTGCGTTGGAGAAGGGCGCATACACGAAGACGCCGGTCAAGTCGCAGTTCGGCTTCCACGTCATCAGGCTCGAAGATCGCCGCGACGTCCAGCCGCCGGCATTGGAGCAGGTGGAGCCGCAGGTCCGCCAGTTGGTGATGCGCGACAAGTACCTTGCGTTGATCGAGAAGGCGAAGGCGGAGCAGACGGTCGAGATCATGGACGAGACGCTGCGCAAGGGCTATGAGGACGTCAACAAGGCGCCTGAAGCCGATCCCGCAGCGGGTGAGACACCTGCGCCCCAGCAGTAACTCTTCCACAAGGGCCCGGTTTTCCGGGCCCTTCCACATTCAGTCTGGATGCTCCTCAATGTCCGCTTCCGTCTCGCCGCTCGCTCCGAAATCCTTCTCCGAGATGCCGCCGATCCGCGGCCTGCGCATGGCGACTGCTGCCGCCGGGATCAAGTACAAGAACCGTACCGACGTGCTGCTGATGGTTTTCGACCGGCCGGCGGCGGTGGCAGGCGTCTTTACGCGTTCCAAATGCCCCTCCGCGCCGGTCGACTTCTGCCGTACCAATCTGCCGCACGGGAAGGCGCGGGCCGTGGTGGTGAACTCCGGTAATGCCAACGCCTTCACCGGGATCAAGGGAAAGGCCGCGACGGAACTCACGGCGCAGTCGGCGGCGTCTGCCGTGGGATGCGAACAGAACGAAGTCTACCTGGCTTCGACCGGGGTGATCGGCGAGCCGCTCGACGCCGGCAAGTTCGCGGGCGTGCTTGGCGATATGAATGACCAGGCCCAGCCGAATTTCTGGCTGGACGCGGCCAAGGCGATCATGACGACCGACACCTATCCGAAGATCGCTACGCGATCGGCGGCCATCGGGGGCGTCACCGTGACGATCAACGGCATCGCCAAGGGCGCCGGCATGATTGCGCCGGACATGGCGACCATGCTCTCCTTCGTCGCGACGGATGCCGATATCGCGTCCGACGTCCTGCAGCAACTGCTGTCAGCCGGCGTCGGCCCCACGTTCAATTCCGTTACGGTGGACAGCGACACGTCCACGTCCGACACTCTGATGCTGTTCGCCACGGGTGCCGCCGCCGCCGATGGCCAGGTCCGGATCACCTCTGCTGAAGATCCTGCCCTTGCAGGCTTCCGTGCCGCTCTGAACGACCTTCTCAAGGATCTGGCGCTCCAGGTCGTGCGCGACGGCGAGGGTGCGCGCAAAATGGTGGAGGTCACGGTGACCGGCGCCGAGAACGATGCCGCCGCCAAGCGGATCGCGTTGTCGATCGCCAATTCGCCGCTGGTTAAGACGGCGGTGGCAGGCGAGGACGCCAACTGGGGCCGGGTGGTGATGGCCGTCGGCAAGTCCGGCGAGATGGCTGATCGCGACCGGCTCGCCATCTGGTTCGGGGATGTCCGGGTGGCCGTCAACGGCGAGCGCGACCCGGATTATTCCGAAGCGGCGGCCAGTGCGATCATGAAGGAAGAGGACATCCCCGTTCGGGTCGATCTGGGGCTGGGTGGCGGTCGCGCGACCGTGTGGACCTGCGACCTGACCAAGGAATATGTCGCCATCAACGGCGATTACCGGAGCTGATGCCGACGATGCAGGCGACATTCTCCGCCGACAAGCTGCCGCTGGTGCGCAGGCTCGAGGCCGTCGGCTTCCGGGCCTGGCCGGCGGCGACCGTCATCTATGATGGCAGCTGGCAGATTCGTCTGTCGGGCGGACATCCTTCGAAGCGACTGAATTGTGTCGTTCCGCTCGATCCGTCCGATCATCGCGACCTGGTCTTGCGCCTGGAGAAGGCGCGCAAGCGCTTCCATAGCTACGGCAGGCCGCTGATCCTGCGCGAGACGCCGCTTGCTCCCGCGCCGCTGATCGACCACCTGTCGGAGCACGGCTGGCTGCGGTTCGAGACGGTGAAGGTGCTCACCGCCAATCTGGCGCAACTGGAGCTGCCGGAAACGCTGGATCGTCTGCCCAGTCACGATATCGGCCGTTTCATCGACGCCAGCCTGTCGCTGGCGGGCGAGGACCCCGGACTGAAGCCGGCGCTGGCCGAGGTGCTTACCGCCATCAGGCCGCCGACCGGGCTGTTCACGATCGAGAGCCCGCAGGGAGCGCCCTCGGCAGTCGCGCTCTGCGTCCAGGACAACGATCTCGCCGGCGTGCTCGGTTTCGTCGTTTCCGAGAGCGTGAGACGACAGGGGCTGGGGACCGGCATACTTTCCTCCGCCCTGCGCTGGGCCCGCATCAGCGGCGCCCGGACGGCCTGGATGCAGGTGGTGGCCGACAACGAGCCGGCGCTCGCTCTCTACCGGAAGTTCGGCTTCCGGGAAGCCTACGAATATCACTATTGGCGGGAGGGCTGATCATGGAGAGCCAGCAGAGACGCATGCTGCTCGTGGCCGCCTGCGCCCTCGTGGATTCGGACAACCGCATCCTGCTGGCCCAGCGGCCGCAGGGGAAGGAACTGGCGGGGCTGTGGGAATTCCCTGGCGGGAAGATCGAGCCGGGCGAGACGCCGGAAGAGACGCTGATCCGCGAATTGCAGGAGGAACTCGGGATCACTACCCGTATCCCGTGCCTGGCGCCGCTGACCTTCGCAAGCCATACCTACGAGACCTTTCACCTGCTGATGCCGCTCTACATCTGCCGGCGCTACGAGGGAATCCCGGTGGGGCAGGAGGGCCAGGCGATAAAATGGGTTCGCAGCCGCGATCTGCGCAACTACCCGATGCCGCCGGCGGACGAGCCGCTGATCCCCTTTCTGCAGGATCTGCTGTAGATCAAAGGCAACAACTGCGGCGAATCATAAATCGGCGTTAACAGATCGTTTATCCAAATCCTCTAGTCTCGGGGCTCACCAAGGCAGTATTTGCGTTGACGAGGCTTTGCGACAATGGACGAGGAATTGTGGAAGACTGTACGAGTCCGTAGGCGGACGTACAGATCCGGCAAGACTGGCGCCCTCAATATAGCCCTTCTCTTCGGGACGGCAGCTATCGCGCTGTCCCTGATCATCACGCCGATGTTGGCCGAGTCCGATGATGCGCGCCGGCTTGCTCATGTGCAGGAAGAATTCGACAGGATCACGACCGGTTCGATCGCTCCGGCGGAAAAGGGCGCCAAGCACTACACCATCCGCCGTAGCGTTCTCCAGGAGACGCCGGGCTCCGTTTGCATCATCCAGCCCTACGATGTCGACAAACGTTGTTGACCTGACGTCTCCCGAGGAGACCTTGCCGAAAGGAGATATGCGCATGCGTCTTCTCTGGTCGCTGACGCGTCGCACGGAGGGTGCCACGGCCATCGAGTACGGGCTGATCGCCGCGATCATCGCCGTGGTGCTGATCGCAGGGTTCGGGGGCTTGTCCGATAGCCTGGTGGATGTCTTCAATACGATCGAAGGCTATCTGGTCGACGCGCGGGACTAGGATTTGCCCGCCTCGTCCTCCGGCGGGGTCCGCAGCGCATCGGCCAACCGCATCTTTGCCGAGCCGGGCTTCAGCGGCTGCTGCTGGCTCTCATGGGGCGCCCAGCCGGAAACGTAGATGATCGAGAAGGTGGCGCGGATGCGCCCGTCGGGATCGGCGTAGCGTTCCGCGTAGAGCTCCGCCGCCCTGACGAAAAGGCGCCGGCCCATCGGAACACGGCTGCGCCCGACAAGCGGATTGGCCATGCCCATCGCACGGATATCCCGCATCAGCGGAAACATGGAATCGTAGCGCACCGTGTAGGTCTCGACATCGACCACGGGCAGGGCGAAGCCGGCCCGCTGCAGCAGGGCGCCGATATCACGGACGTCGGCAAACGGGATCACGCGTGGGCTGGCTCCCCCCGTCAGCTCGACTTCGGCAGCCAAAAGAACATCACGCAGTTCCGCCAGCGTACCCGCGCCGGGGATCGCTGCCATGAACAGGCCGTCCGGCTTGAGCGACCTGCGGATGCGCACCAGCGTGCCGGGTATGTCGTTGAGGAGGTGCAGCGACAGCGGCGAGAGGACGAGGTTGACCGAGGAGGCCTCGATCGGAACGTCTTCGAGGGGCGCCACCGTCAGGTCCTCTCCCGGCCGGGCAAACATGCTGCTGGTCTCGATCCGCCGGAGTTGGGTGATCTTCCCGGTCTGCGATGCCATTCCTGCTGCGGCGCCTGTTCCGCCATGCAGTTCGACCGCGTCTTCGAAGATCCGCTCCACCGCGGAAAGGCGCTCCGACAGTTCCTTCGCCACAAGGTCGATCAGGAAGGAGGCGCCGTTCTCCTGCCTCTGGAAGGCCCGTTCGCGCCTTGCCGTCACCAGTGCCTGATCGAAAATCGTTTCCATGCCGTATCCGCCTTCTCAAGAATCCGATTGCGCAATGGCGCTCCGTGCAGGCTAATGTCAATCCATGGCAACAGACCCGCCGCTTGTCCGTATTCTGCTAACGATGCTGCCTTACGGCTGGTTGCGGCGGCTGGGCGACATCGTCTATCCGGCGACGTGCCCCGGCTGCGGGATACTGACCGGTGGCCATGCCGGTTTCTGTCCCAACTGCTGGGCCGATATCCGCTTCATCGAGCGCCCCTATTGCGAAGTGCTGGGAATGCCGTTCTCCTACGATCCCGGCGAGGGTATGGTCTGCGCCGAGGCGATCGCCGATCCGCCGGTCTTCAACCGGTTGCGCTCGGTCGCGATCCACGAGGGGCCGGTGCGCCACCTGGTGCACGGCCTCAAATACCGCGATCGCACCGACCTCTCGGCGATGATGGCGCTCTGGATGCTGCGCTCATCGGATGGTTTCGTCGCCGGTTGCGACGCCGTCGTGCCGGTGCCGCTGAACCGGTGGCGGTTCGCCAGCCGCAGGTTCAACCAGTCCGCAGAACTTGCACGCCACCTCGCCCGGCTATCGGGCCGACCTTTCCTGCCGAGAACGCTCGCGCGCGTGAAGAACACCGTGCGGCAAGTGGGCTTGACGGCGAAGGGCCGGGAAAACAACGTGCGCGCCGCCTTCAGGATTGTTCCGGGACGTGAGCCCGATGTGGCGGGGAAACGCATCGTTCTGATCGATGATGTGTACACCACGGGCGCGACGGTCAATTCCGCCGCTCGCGCCTTGAAGCAGGCCGGCGCTTCGGAGGTCACGGTGTTGACCTTTGCAATGGCCATTTCCGGGCCTATATGAGGCTTGAAATTCAGTCTTGCGCGGCCTCCTTCCGTCCGGCCGTACCGGGAGAACTTGATGGCAGATGTTACGATCTATACCCGCCAGGGCTGCGGCTACTGTTCTCGCGCCAAGTCGCTGCTTCAATCGAAGGGTATCGATTTCACCGAGCACGACGCGACCCGTTCGCCGGACCTGCGCCAGGAGATGATCGACAAGGCCAACGGGCGCGCGACCTTCCCGCAGATCTTCATCAACGGCCAGCATATCGGTGGCTGCGACGATCTCCACGCGCTGGACCGGGCTGGCAAGCTCGATCCGATGCTTGCCGATTGAGGAGAAGCAACCATGACGTTCAAGGCTGCCGCCATCCAGATGTGTTCGGGTATCGACCCGGAGAAGAACGCGGCCGATATGGCCCGGCTCGTACGGGAGGCCGCCGGCGAGGGCGCGGTCTACGTCCAGACGCCGGAGATGACCGGGGCGGTGCAGAAGGACCGGCAGGGGCTGATGTCGGTGCTGAAGGAAGAGGTGAACGACGTCATCGTCTCCACCGCGCTTGAACTTGCCCGCGAACTCGGCATCCACGTGCATGTAGGCTCGACGGCGATCGCGCTGCCCGATGGCAAGATTGCCAATCGTGGCTTCCTGTTCGCTCCCGGTGGCGAGCGGATCTGTACCTATGATAAAATCCACATGTTCGACGTCGACCTCGACAACGGCGAGAGCTGGCGCGAAAGCGCCGTCTATCGTCCGGGCGGCGCGGCGCGGGTGGCGGAGCTTCCCTTCGCCAAGCTGGGCTTCGCGATCTGCTACGACGTCCGTTTCCCCTCACTGTTCCGGACCGAGGCGGTCGCCGGCGCCGAAGTGCTGACTGTTCCTGCCGCCTTCACCCGGCAAACCGGCGAGGCGCACTGGGAAGTGCTGCTCAGGGCCCGCGCCATCGAGAACGGTGCGTTCCTGATCGCCGCCGCCCAGGCCGGCTCGCATGAAGACGGACGCGAGACCTTCGGCCATTCGATGATCATCGATCCATGGGGCAAGGTGCTGGCATCTGCCGGCGGCAGCGGCGAGGCGATCGTCATCGCCGACATCGATGTCGAGCAGGTGAAGGCCGCCCGCGGCAAGATACCGAACCTCAAGAACGCCCGCGACTTCACGCTTGATACGGTGGCCGCGGAGGCAAAGGGGGTCGCCGCGTGATCCGCTACTCCCTCGTCTGCGACAATGCACACAGCTTCGAAGGCTGGTTCTCGGGAAGTTCCGACTTCGACCGTCAGGCCGAGACTGGATTCCTCACCTGTCCCGTCTGCAACTCGGCTGCGGTTTCGAAATCTCTCATGGCTCCTTCCGTTTCCACCGCTCGGAAAAAAGAGGAGAAGCAGGCGGTCGCCATGGACCTTGCGCAGAA
Source organism: Pseudomonadota bacterium (assembly GCA_023393575.1). Taxonomy (GTDB): domain Bacteria; phylum Pseudomonadota; class Alphaproteobacteria; order Rhizobiales; family Rhizobiaceae; genus Neorhizobium. The sequence goes on along the minus strand of JAEWKX010000351.1, from coordinate 191 downwards.
GCAGGTGATGGCAAAGATCCGCGAAACCGTGGCGGCCATCAAGGCCAGTGCCGAAGATGTGGGCGAGAAATTCCCCGAGGAAGCTCGCAGGATCCATTATGGCGAAGCCGATGTCCGAGGGATCATCGGCAAGGCAAGCCTCGATGAGGTGCGCTTGCTGCTCGACGAAGGGATCGAGATCGCCCCGCTAC
>JAEWKX010000436.1 GCA_023393575.1 Pseudomonadota bacterium | reverse complement strand
GCGCCGGCACCGGCTGGTGGTCGGCCTGCTTCTGGCCCTCCTGCTCTTTCTCTTCCTGCTGACGCTCTCCCTCGGCCAGTCCTTCACGCCGCCGGGTGAGCTCCTGCGGGTCCTCGCTGGCGAGGATGTTCCGGGAACGAGCTTCACGGTCTGGCAATTGCGCCTGCCGCGGGCACTCCTCGGCCTGCTCGCCGGCCTGAGCTTCGGCCTGGGCGGAGTCGCGTTCCAGGTTATGCTGCGAAACCCGCTCGCCAGCCCGGATATCATCGGCATCAGCTGGGGGGCGAGCGCGGCCGCCGTCTTCTGCATCGTGGTCGTCTCGCTCAGCGGTCCGGTTGTTTCCGTGGTTTCCGTCCTCGCAGGCCTCGGCGTCGCACTTGCCGTCTATGCATTGTCCTTCCGGCACGGGGTCGCCGGAACGCGCTTCATCCTGGTCGGCATCGGCATCTCGGCGATGCTGGAAAGCTGCATCGCCTATATCCTGTCGGGCGCGCCCGCCTGGACGCTCCAGGAGGCGATGCGCTGGCTGACCGGCAGCCTCAACAGCGCCCAGCTTGCGCAGTCGCTGCCGCTGGCGGTCGTACTGGCCTGTTTCGGCGGCCTTCTGCTGGCGAGGACGCGCGACCTCGAGGCGCTGCGCATGGGCGACGACATGGCGGCGGCGCTCGGTGTGCGGGTCGCCCGGACACGGGCGATCATCATCATCGCGGCTGTCGGGATCATCTCCACGGCAACGGCGGTCACCGGACCGATCGCCTTCGTCGCATTCCTGTCGGGACCGATCGCTGCCAGGATCGTCGGAAACGGCGGCTCCCTGCTTCTTCCCTCGGCGCTCGTCGGGGCGACGCTGGTGCTCATGGGAGATTACGTCGGCCAGTTCCTTCTGCCTGCCCGCTATCCGGTGGGCGTGGTCACCGGAGCGCTCGGCGCGCCCTACCTCATCTTCCTGATCGTCCGTCTCAACCGCTCCGGAGGTTCGCTATGAGCGCCCACTCTCTTACGGTCGATGCTCTTTCGGCGGGATACGGCGATTCCGTCGTGCTGAGCGGTCTCGACCTGACGGTGCCCGCCGGCAAGATCACCGCCATCGTCGGGGCCAATGCCTGCGGCAAGTCCACGCTGCTGCGCGCCATGTCTCGGCTGATCGCACCTCGCCAGGGCCATGTGCTCCTCGACGGCAGATCCATCCACAAGATGCGCTCGCGCGAACTGGCGCGGATCATGGGACTTCTGCCCCAGTCGCCCGTCGCTCCCGAGGGCATCACCGTCGCCGACCTCGTCGGCAGGGGACGCCATCCGCACCAGGGGACGTTTTCCGGCTGGACCCGCAAGGACGAGGAGGCCGTGGCCGGCGCACTGGCGGCGACCCAGACGGTGGAGCTTGCGGATCGTCCGGTGGACGAGCTTTCCGGAGGACAGCGCCAGCGCGTCTGGATCGCCATGGCGCTGGCGCAGCAGACGGAAATCCTGCTGCTCGACGAGCCGACCACCTTCCTCGACATCAGCCATCAGGTTGAGGTCCTCGATCTCCTGATGGACCTCAACCAGCGGCATGCCACGACCATCGTCATGGTCCTCCACGACCTCAACCTTGCCGCACGCTACGCCGACAATCTGATCGCCATGGTCGGCGGTCGCCTGCATGTGGCGGGACGGCCCGAGGAAGTCCTCACGGAGGAAACCGTGCGGCAGGTCTTCGGCCTCGAGAGCCGCATCATCACCGATCCCACCTCGCGCCGGCCCATCATGCTGCCCATCGGACGCCACCGGATGGAAGGGGCAGATGGCCGAGGATCAGCGTATCGGCACAATTTCAGTCAGCCGTTTCCAGGAGTGACATCATGAACGCAATGCAGAATTTTAAGCTTTCCGGCATCGCCCTTCCTGCCAATGCTCCTGCCATGCTCGATGAAGTCTGCGAGCATTTCGTCGAGCATTCGGACGTAGAGCGGACGGCTGATACCGTGCTCCTCAGGAGTGAGATAGGCGTCGCCGACATCCGCCTGGCGAATAACCGGCTGATGATCGAACTCGCATGCCCGACGCAAGACGCGCTTCAGCTGACGCGCAACATGATTGCCGAGCACCTTTTCTACTTCGCCGGCGAGGAGCCTTTCGAGTTGTCCTGGTCCGATCCGGCGCCGGTGGCCCGCCTGCCCAATATGCATGAAGTGACGGTTGTCTCGGCCGAGAATGTCACGCCCCGCATGCGGCGGGTGAAATTCGCCTGTGCGGACGTGAAGTCCTTCATCGGCGGCAACATGCATGTCCGCCTGCTTGTTCCGCCGCGGGGCAGGCTGCCGGTCTGGCCGGGACTGGGCGAGGATGGCCGCATCGCATGGCCCGGGGGCGAGGACGAGATCATGGTCCGCGTCTATACGATCCGTGCCGTCGACGAGGGACGCGGCGAACTCTGGATCGACTTCCTCCAGCATCCGGCTCCAGGCGTCCTGACGCCGGGCGCCGACTTCGCCCGCGATGCGCGGCCGGGAGACAGGGCCGCGCTGATCGGTCCC
>JAEWKX010000435.1 GCA_023393575.1 Pseudomonadota bacterium | reverse complement strand
ACATCATGCGTTGCAGCTTCCAAAGCTACTTGTTCCATCTAACGTCTATCCCCGAATCCAAACGCCCGGCTTGTTCAAGACCGGGCGGGTTCAAAAGCGCTCTCGCGAGAATATGTCTGATCGCTGGATGCGCTCGCTTAACCCCAAGGTGCCCTGAGCTTTCAGCTTGGCTTCTCGCTTTCAAATTTGGTCAAAGGAAGGCGTGCGTTGCACAAATTCCTCGCGTTTGAGTAAGCGCTCATTATGGTTAAGAATGTGTTATCGGTCCGTTACTTTGCAGAGCGAAGAAACTTCTCCGCGATCGTCTCCGGCAGCCGGCGCGGCCGGCCGTGGCGGTTGATCACCGCGATCACCACCTTCGCCGCGATCAGCAGCGTATCGCCGCGGCGGATCTCCTGGTTCAGCACCATCTTCGCACCACCTGCCTTCTCCGTCGCTGTCTGGATGGTCAGGATGTCGTCCATCCTTGCCGGCAGCTTGAAGTCGATCTCCATGCGGTGGACGACGAAGACGAGCCCTTCCTCGTCCGCCGCAAGCAGGTCGCTCTGCTGGCAACCGAGGCAGCGCAGATAGTCGGTCCGCCCGCGCTCCAGGAAATGCAGGTAGCGCGCGTGGTAGACGAGACCGGAAAAATCGGTGTCCTCATAGTAGACCCGTTGGGCGAGCCGGTGCCCCGTCTCCGTCAGCTGGCCGGAAAGAAGAAAATTGTCTGTGGTCATCGTCATGCCTTAGTGGATCGTCGTGATGGCCGGATGGCGGCGAAGCCGTGGTGAGGTATTGTGTTCCTGTCACAAATCCTCCCTATCAGGAAACCGGGACCGACAACCAGCGGAGTTGATTCATGAAGATAGCAGTTCTCGGCGGCGACGGTTTCGTCGGCTGGCCCACCTCGCTCCATCTGTCGGACGCGGGCCACGAGATCCACATTCTCGACAACCTGTCGCGCCGCTGGATCGACACCGAGCTCGGCGTGCAGTCGCTGACGCCGATGGATTCCATCCAGGAGCGGACGCGCGTCTGGCATGCGGAGACGGGACGGCGCATCCATTTCAACCTTATCGACCTTGCCAGGGACTATGAACTGCTGAAGGGTTGGCTTGCCAGCCACCGGCCGGACGCCATCATCCACTTCGCCGAACAGCGCGCGGCGCCCTATTCGATGAAGAGCGACCGCCACAAGAACTACACGGTCAACAACAACGTCAACGCGACCCACAACCTGCTGAATGCGATGGTGGAACTCGATCTCGACGCGCATCTGGTGCATCTCGGCACCATGGGCGTCTACGGCTACTCCACGGTCGGCGCAGCAATCCCGGAGGGCTACCTGCCGGTCGGGATCGAGACCATGGACGGCCGCACGGTAAGCCAGGAAATTCTCTATCCGAGCAATCCGGGCTCCATCTATCACATGACGAAGTGCCTGGATCAGCAACTCTTCGCCTTCTACGCCAAGAACGACGGCCTGAGGATCACCGACCTGCACCAGGGAATCGTCTGGGGCACGCATACGGAGCAGACCCGCCGCCATGCGCAGCTCGTCAACCGCTTCGACTACGACGGCGACTACGCCACGGTGCTGAACCGCTTCCTGATCCAGGCCGCGATAGGATATCCGCTGACGGTACACGGCACCGGCGGCCAGACCCGCGCCTTCATCCACATCCAGGATTCGGTCCGCTGCATCGAGATCGCCCTGAAGAACCCGCCCCAGCGCGGCGGCCGCGTCGAGATCTTCAACCAGATGACGGAAACGCACCGGGTGCGCGATCTGGCCGAGATGGTCGCACGCATGACCGGCTCCGAAATCGCATGGCTGCCGAACCCGCGCAAGGAAGCCGCCGAGAACGACCTCGTCGTGAAGAACGAGAAATTCCTCGACCTGGGGCTCGCGCCGACCACGCTCGGCGAAGGGCTCCTGGAAGAGATCGTCGATGTCGCGAAGAAGTTCGCCTACCGCGTCGACCGCTCCCGCGTCCCTGCCGTGTCTGCATGGACCCGGGACATCGCTGCCAAGGTGGAGCACGATCCGGAAGGCAAGCGGCTGAAATCGGTTTCGTAATGGGCTGATCGCGGGTAGCTATGTTTCGGTTTCTGTCATCCCCGGCTCGCCGCCGAGAACCGTGTGTGTCGAGGACCATCGAAAACCGCAGATGCCCGGGATAAGCCCGAGCACGACCAGACGCCGCTCCGGGAGACCCGATCGCAAGCCATGAGACAGGCCTTCGTCACGCTCGTCACCAATGCCGACTATGCCGTGGGCGCGACGACGCTGGCGCGGTCGCTGCGGCTGACCGCCACGTCCGCGGAGATCGTCGTGCTTCATACGGGCGGTGTCGATGCCGCGGCGCTGGAGCCGCTGGCAACGCTCGGCTGCCGTCTGGTGGAAGTCGGCCACCTGCCGCTGTCGGACGAATTCAACGCGCGCCACGCACGCCGGAACATCCATGGCGCAGCCCCCTTCACCAAGGGCCGCAAGCCGGATTTCCACACGCCGCTCGACAATTTCTGCAAGCTGCGTCTCTGGCAGCTCGGCGGGTACGACACCTGCGTATTCATCGACGCCGACGCGCTCGTGCTGCGCAACGTCGACAAGCTCTTCGCCTATCCGGAATTCTCGGCCGCACCGAACGTCTACGAGGGCCTGGCCGATTTTCACCGGCTGAACTCCGGCGTCTTCGTCGCCAGACCGTCTGCGGAGACCTTCGAGCGCATGCTGGAGCGGCTGGACCGGCCGGACACTTTCTGGCGGCGCACCGACCAGACCTTCCTGGAAGCCTTCTTCCCCGACTGGCACGGCCTGCCGGTCACCATGAACATGCTGCAATATGTCTGGTTCAACCTGCCGGAGCTGTGGGACTGGAAGAGCATTTCGATCCTGCACTACCAGTATGAAAAACCGTGGGAGAAGGACCACCCCAAGGCGGACAGGCTGCGACCGCTGATCGATCTCTGGCATCGCATCCACGACGGCGGCGACATCCCCGACCTGTCGACCCTGCCCGCTCCGGGATCGTCCGGATGAAGGTATTGGTTTCCGGCGGCGCCGGCCTCGTCGGCCGCTACATCGTCAACGGATTGATCGGGGCCGGACACGACGTTGTTGTCGGCGGGCGCACATGCCCGGCAAAGGGATGGTTCGTGCGCCCGGTGCGTTTCGTTCCTTTTGCACTGGACCCGGAACTCGGCCAGGAACGCGTCTTCACCGGGATCGACGCACTCGTCCATGCCGCCTTCGACCATCTTCCCGGACGATACCGCGGCGGCGAAGGCACCGATCCGGACCGGTTCCGCCGGTTGAACCTCGACGGCAGCATCCGGCTTTTCCAGGAGGCCAAGGCGGCCGGGATACGGCGAACGGTCTTCCTGTCCAGCCGTGCCGTCTATGACGGCCTGCCCTCGGGCACCCTCCTCTCGGAGGACATCCCGCTCCGTCCGGCGACGCTCTACGGAAAGATGAAGCGCGACGCGGAAGACGCGCTGGCCCGTCTTTCCTCATCCGGCTTCGTGACCGCCAGCCTGCGGCTGACCGGCGTCTACGGCGATCTGCGGCCCAACAAATGGGACGGGCTGTTCGCCGACTACCTCGCCGGCAGACCGGTCTTGCCACGCGCCGGCAGCGAGGTGCACGGGAATGACGTTGCCGAGGCCGTGCGACTGATGCTGGAGAAGGACGCAAACCTCGTCTCAGGCCGCGCCTTCAACCTCTCCGACATCGTCACCGACACGCGGGCGATCCTGGCCACGGTCCAGCGGGTCACCGGCGCTCTCCATCCGCTGCCACCCGAAGCCGAGACGGGCGAGGTTGCCGCAATGCCGACGGACCCGATCCGCCGCCTGGGCTGGCAACCGGGCGGGCTCCCGCTCCTCACGGCCACGATCGAAAAGCTGGCCAGGAGCCATCTGTGACCGAAGCGGTCACCGCGTCTTGAGTTCCGATTCGCCCTTCAGAACGCGGTCTCCCTCTTGCGGCTCGATCAGGGAGGCAGCGTCTCCGTTGTCGGCCTTGCGCCTCACCCTCCTGCCCCCGATGGTGCGCCCCACATCGCTGCTGAACTATTCCGCCGCGCTGCCCTCGGCGGTGTTGGCGCCCCGATTTCCATGACACATGGTCGCCCTTGCTGACCCTCGACATGACAACTCCCGTTGCCTCGGCGGAGACGAAAAGAAGGAGAGCCCGTTCCGTCGTCAGCCGCGCCGGGGGTATCAGGTTTTGCCGTCGAGGTCCTTGTCGTCCCAGACCACGTGGCGCGGCGTTTCCGGAAGGGTCTCGATCTCCTCGGCGATGAAATAGGGCGGAATGTCGAGCGCCCGCAGCGACCCGACCGTCGCCGGTACCCACTTGAACTCCAGGTCGTGCGTGTCATGGACACGATGCACGATGTCCTGCGGGTGGAAGGGAAAGCTCTCCGGCACGTGCATCAGGTAATAGAAGCCCAGCTCGTGCCAGTCGCGCTTCTCGTAGTGGAAGAAGTTTTCCACCACCCACAGCAGCCGGTCGACCGACACTTCGGCGTGAAGCTCCTCGTGCATCTCCCGCTTCAGCGTCAGGTCGGAGGCCTCGCCGAACTCCGCCCGCCCACCCGGAAAGGTCCAGAAGGGTTCGTGGATCGCCCGGTGCACCAGCACATGGCCGTCGCGAAACGCAAGCCCCGCCACCCGCATCTGGAAGATGCGCTTCGGCTTGAGCTTCATCCGCAGCCGGTAGTCGCGCGGCTTGTCCTTCTTACTCATCGTCGAACTGGATCCGGAACTGGGCGGCCTCGATATCCTTCGGCGGCTGCAGGCCGAGGTGCTTCCATGCCGTCGCCGTCAGCACGCGGCCGCGCGGCGTCCGCTGGATGAAACCCTGCTGGTTCATGTAGGGCTCGATGATGTCCTCGATCGCATCGCGCGGTTCCGACAGTCCGGCGGCGATGGTTTC
>JAEWKX010000422.1 GCA_023393575.1 Pseudomonadota bacterium | reverse complement strand
AGCCAGTCGAAGAACCACGCGCCGTTGTCCGTCAGCCAGTCGACGGCATGTTTCGCCCACGGGCCCATCGGAATCTTGAAGTCGGTCAGCCAATCCACTGCGGTCAACCCCGTTGGATGGTGGTGTCAGTGTGGCCGGGACAGGACCGTCCCGGCCGGCGACATGGCTGGCTCAGAGGCCGAGCTCCGACTTCGCGGCCGCAAGCGCGTCGCCGCCGTCCCTGGTGGTGACGCCTGCAAGCCAGGGCCCGACGGCGTCACCGTTGGCCTTCAGCCACTTGGTGGCCGCATCCTCCGGATCGTCGCCATCGTTGAGGATCGATCCCATGATCTCGTTCTCCATCGGCAGCGACAACTTCAGGTTCCTGATGAAGGTGCCGACATTGGGGCACTCCTCGGTATAGCCGGCGCGGACATTGGTGTAGACCTCGGCACCGCCGAAGTTCGGCCCGAACACCTCGTCGCCGCCCGACAGGTAGGTCAGCTTGAAGTTGGCGTTCATCGGATGCGGATCCCAACCGAGGAAGACGATCGGCTCGCCCGCCTTGTCGGCCCTGGCTACCTGCGCCAGCATGCCCTGCTCGGACGATTCCACCACCTCGAATTCCTTGAGGCCGAAGCTGTCCTTCTCCACCATGTCGAGGATCAGGCGGTTGCCGTCATTGCCCGGCTCGATGCCGTAGATCTTGCCGTCCAGTGCATCCTTCTGCGCGGCGATGTCCTTGAAGTCCTTGATGCCGAGTTCGGCGCCCCTGGCATTGGTGGCGAGCGTGTACTTCGCGCCGACCAGGTTGGGGCCAAAGGATTCGACCGACTTGTCGTCCAGATAGGGACGGACGTCCGCTTCCTGGGTCGGCATCCAGTTGCCCAGGAAGATGTCGATGTCCTTGTTCTTGAGCGAGCTGTAGGTGACCGGGACGGAGAGAACCTTCACATCGGTCTCGTAACCGAGCGTCTTCAGAAGCACCGAGGCGGTCGCCGTGGTGGCGGTGATGTCGGTCCAGCCGACATCGGAGAAGCGGACTGTCCCGCAGGACTCCGGCTCGGCCGCGATGGCGGCCTGGCCGAGCGCCAGCAGCGAGACAACTGCGGCAAGCTGGATCTTCATCGGACGGTTCATGGTCGGCGCTCCCTGTTTTTTGTTCCCGCGCCATTATCAATATATGCCAAGGCGAGGCAAGCTGGCTCGAGGACGTCAGTTCGTGTCGGCTATGCAACGGGCAGGCCGCCACGCGCCGGCGCCGAGTGGTTTTTCTGTGGTTCCAGCTTTCCGCGGACTTTTCCTTCGCGCCGGTGAGGAGGAGAAGAGCGGTCATGGCTAAACTCTATTTTCATTATGCGTCGATGAACGCCGGCAAATCCACGCTGCTCCTGCAGGCTTCCTACAACTACCGGGAACGGGGGATGCGCACCGTGATTCTCACGGCTGCGCTCGACAGCCGGGCCGGCGTCGGGCGCGTCGCCTCACGCATCGGGCTCGGTGCGGATGCCATTCCCTTCGACCCGGGCGACGATCTCTTCGCACTCGTCGCCCGCATGCATGCCGAGGAGCCGGTGGCCTGCGTTTTCGTGGACGAGGCGCAGTTCCTGGCGCCGGGGGGCAGGTGTGGCAAATCGCCCGACTTGCCGACCGGCTCGGAGTTCCGGTGATGGCCTACGGACTGAGGACGGACTTCCAGGGAAAACTCTTCCCCGGCTCGCGGGAATTGCTGGCGATTGCCGACGAACTGCGGGAGGTGCGCACGATCTGCTTTTGCGGCCGCAAGGCGACCATGGTGGCGAGACTCGACGAGGATGGAAACGTCGTGCGCGACGGGGCGCAGGTTGATGTTGGCGGAAATGAGAAGTACGTCTCCCTCTGTCGCCGGCACTGGGAAGATAAAATCCTGTGTGTGGGAGTTACTTGATCTTCGTCAAAGAGCGCCCGGCCGGATCACCCTATGAAAGTCGTCGACGCCTCCCAAGGCTCGTTTCAGGAGATTGAAAATGCTGAAGACTGCAAAGACCGCCTTCGTTCTCGCCACCGGCCTCGCCCTTTTCTCGGTTCCGGCGTTCAGCGCGGAAATCGAAGTCAAGATGCTCAACAAGGGCAGCGACGGCCAGGCCATGGTGTTCGAACCGGCCGCCATCAAGGCCGCACCGGGCGATACCGTCAAGTTCGTGCCGGTCGACAAGGGCCACGACGCCGCCGCCATGAAGGGGATGTTCCCGGAGGGTGTCGAAGAGTTCAAGGGCAAGATGAACGAAACAGTGTCCATCACGCTCGACAAGGAAGGCGCCTATGTCGTGAAGTGCACGCCGCATCTCGGCATGGGCATGGTCGCCCTGATCGTCGTGGGTGACGGCGCTCCTGCCAACCTCGACGCGGTCAAGACCGGCAAGCTGCCGAAGAAGGCTCGCGAACGCGTCGATGCCGCGATTGCCGAACTCGGCCTCTGATCAAGACTCTGCCGCTTTACAACGGGCCACCATGGTATAAGGCCATGGTGGCCTTTTTTATTGCGCCGGATGTCTTGAGGAGCGGAATGGGCAGGACCGAACGCGACGCGAACGAGATTTCGGCGCTTGACGGCGTGCTGGCGGAGCTGGACGAGCGGACCGGCCGGGCGGCGCGGACAGCGGCCGAGGCCGCCCGCACCAGACTTGTTCCACCGGCGCGGGAGGATGCCTCCGAAGAGGCCGTGGAAGGATCGATCGCCGAGGCCTGGTCGTCCGCCTCGGCATCCCTCGCATCCATCGTCGGCCGCATCGCAAACCTCATCGACGACGCTCAGGCTCCCCTGGAGGATATTCCACAACCGACCGCGACGGAGCGGCTACGGGATGCGGTGCGCGCCGTGCTCATGCTGCATTTGCGCCAGCGGAGCCGGACCCCTGCCGTGATGCTCGGGCGGGCATTGGCCGACGCGGACGTCCTGTGGGGCATGCTGTCGCGGCACCGGGACCGGCTGATGAAGGCCCGCCATTCGATCGAGGCGGATCTGGTGGACCTCATCGGACATCGGCCGGCGCTCGCCGACAACCTTCTTGCGGACGCAAAGCGACAGGGACGCGAGATCATGGGGGCTGCGGCGCAGGTGGAGACCTACCTGCAAACGCTTCAGACGCTGCTGGTGGAGATCAACCGGCAGGTGGCGGATGCGAACCTGCTGCTGAACAAGCTGACGATCGAGGCGGAGCGGGGGATTCTGCTTGACGGCATCCTGGCGCCCGCGGGCGAGGCGGGGCCGCCGCGGTTCCCCCGGCGCGAATCCTTGCCGCACCTGGCGCCGCTGATCGCCCTTTACGAGAAGGATATGCTTTCGAGCCGGGAGATTTCCCGGCGGAAGTCGAGGATCGACAGCCGTTTCGCGGAAAGCTTCGGTGCGCCTGCCGGAACGCGGGCGACATTCGGATTCGGGACAGGGCCGGAGGTGAATCATGCCTGATGCGATCGTGCGTTTCTTCCGGCGGGTCTTCGCGGCGATCGGGCGCGGCGCCGGCCTCATCGTTGCCTGGATGGTCTGGCCGTTGATGGCCGCCCATGGCTGGTATTCCGGCCGCAGCTGGATGATCAAGGGGCCGCTCCTCGCGGTCGTCGTAC
>JAEWKX010000393.1 GCA_023393575.1 Pseudomonadota bacterium | reverse complement strand
GCGCTGGGCACCAGGCTGCGGCGAGGATTGTTAATCATCTTCGTTTCCCTTTTGCAGAGACAGTTACGATTATTGTCACGGCATTCCGGCCGCATGACGCATGGCCGCTTACCGCCGCATGACGCTGATCGGTGATTTGCATCATGTTTGAAGGAGGCAGCGCGTGCTCGCTTTGGCCAAGCGTCTATCGGCGGACCGTACCGGTAATTTTGGTATCATGACCGCGCTTCTTGCGGTTCCCCTCACCGGCGCCGCCGGGCTGGCGATCGATATCAGCCATGCGCTGTCTTTGCGTACGCAACTCTATGCCGCCGCCGACGCGGCCGCCGTCGGAGCGATATCGGAGAAATCAGTGGCGGTGGCCGAGGCCATGGCCATGCAGGGCGACGGCACGATCACGGTGGGATCGAGCGATGCCCGGAACATCTTCGTCAGCCAGATGCATGGCGAGGCGAGCGAGCTTCCGCTGAACCTGGAAATCACGGTCACCAAGACAGGTGCCGTCATCGAGTCCCGGGTCGCCTTCAATGCAGTCATGCCGACGACCTTCATGAAGGTACTGGGCAGGGAAAGCGTGACTATCGGTGGTACGGCGACGGCACGCTACCAAACACCGGCCTTCATGGATTTCTACATGTTGCTCGACAACACGCCTTCCATGGGCGTCGCTGCGACCAAAAAGGACATCGCCCGGATGATTGACGCTACGGCGGATGGCTACCGCGGGCCGAAGAATACCGGGGCTGACAAGAAATGTGCCTTCGCCTGCCACGTCGTCTCCGAAAGTGGAGTGGCTGATCCCTACAGCTACTACAACGTCGCCCTCGCCCAAAACATTCCAATCCGGATCGACGTGGTCGCAGAAGCGACGAAAGCGCTCATGGAGACTGCCAAACGCACCCAAACCGTGGAGAAGCAGTTCCAGATGGCCGCCTACACCTTCGGGGAAAAGGCCCAGGACGCGAAGCTCTTCAAGGTCGCGGAGATCACCAGCAAGTTCGACACGGTGGCCGATGCCACGGAGAAGATCAAGCTGATGAGTATCCCCTACCAGAACTACAACGACGACCAGCAGACGAGCTTCGATGACGCGCTGGTGAGGATCGGCAACGAGATCCAAGGCGCCGCCGGAACGGGAAACAGTGCTGCGGATCGACAGAAGATCGTCTTCATGGTCTCCGACGGCGTGGCCGACCATGCCAAGAACGGCACCTGCACCAGCCCCAAGGGGAAGGTAAACTCGACGCGCTGTATCGAACCCATCGACACCAAGTACTGCGAGGACCTCAAGAGGCGAAACATCAAGATGGCGATCCTGTACACCACCTATCTGCCGCTGGAGGAGAACGGTTTCTGGCGGGACTGGGTCAAGCCTTTCGACAACAAGATCGGCACGAAGATGCAGGAATGCGCCAGCCCCGGCTACTATTTCGAGGTGTCCCTCGAGCAAGGCATCGAAGATGCCATGAAGACGCTCTTCCACAAGATCGTCAGCACGCCCCGCATCACCAGCTAAGCGGCGAGATCAGACGCGTTCCCCGTTGCGGAGCCGGTAGCTCGGGGCGTACATCGTGACGAGTTCTTCCGCGGCAGTCGGATGAACAGCCATCGTCCGATCGAAATCTTCCTTGGTGCAACCCGCCTTGAGCGAAATGCCCAGAAGCTGCGCCATCTCGCCCGCATCGTGTCCCAGCACATGCGCGCCGACCACCTTCCGGCTTTCGGCATCGACGATCAGCTTCATGATCATCTTCTCCTGGCGACCCGAAAGGGTTCCCTTCATGGGACGAAACTCGGCCCTGTAGACTTCAATTTCCGGATAGCGCCCGCACGCCGCCTCCTCCGAGAGCCCGACGGTTCCGATCTCCGGCTGCGAGAACACCGCAGTCGCGATCAGATCGTGGTCCGGCTTGGTGGGATTGTTCCTGAACTCGGTCTCGATGAAGCACATCGCCTCGTGAATCGCGACGGGCGTCAGCTGTACCCGATCGGTGACATCGCCGAGTGCGAAGATATGCGGGACGCTCGTGCGGGAATAGTCGTCGACGACAATCGCGCCGCGCTCGTCTGTCGTCACGCCGGCGGCCTCCAGCCCCAGGCCGGTGGTGTTCGGGTCGCGCCCCAGGGCCAGCATCACCGCCTCCACGGCAAGCGTCTTGCCTTCCAGCGTGCGTGCGGCAAGCCCCCCCGACGGCGACTTCTGGACCTCCTCGATAATGTCGGTGCAGATGATCCTGATTCCCTTCTGCTCCATGGCCTTGTGGAGGCCGCGGCGCATGTCCTCGTCGAAGCGCGAGAGGATTTCCTTTCCACGGTAGATGAGTGTGGTTTCCACGCCCAGCCCATGGAAGATGTTGGCGAACTCGACGGCGATGTAGCCGCCGCCGGCGATCAGGATCGATCGCGGCAGTTCGGGAAGGTCGAAGGCCTCGTTGGAGGTGATGCACAGTTCGTGGCCGGGTAAGGCGGCGTGAGGATTTGCCGTTCCGCCCGTTGCGATGACGATCCGTTCAGCCATGACCGTTTTGCCGGTCTTGGCCAGCTTGATCGTATGGGCATCGACGAGTTCCGCACGCGTCTCGAGAATTTCTGCGCCGGCATTTTCCAGCCCGCGGCGGTACAGCCCCTCGAGGCGGGATATCTCGGCATCCTTGGCGGCAACAAGCTTCTTCCAGTCGAAGCTCGCCTCGCCCACCAGCCATCCAAAACCCGCCGAATCCTCGCAATGCTCCGGAAACTGGGAAGCGTAGACGAAAAGCTTCTTCGGCACGCAGCCGCGGATGACGCATGTGCCGCCGAAGCGATATTCTTCGGCGATCGCAACCCGCTTGCCGAGCGAAGCGGCCACGCGGCCTGCCCGCACCCCTCCGGAGCCTCCGCCGATCACGAAGAGGTCGTAGTCGAACGCGGTCATGCTGGGCTCCTTCATCGGCAGTGGCAGTGGTTCCCATATAAGGGGTCTGCCCAAAAAAGAGAAAGCCCGGATCGCTCCGGGCCCCATGTCTCGCCGGCTTCGGCCTTACTGTTGCGGCTGTGCTTCCGCCGGCTGCTCGACTTCCGGTGCCGGGGCTTCCACCGGGGCGGCGTCGATGATGCCACGCAGCTTTTCGCTGCTCTGGTCTGTAAGGTCGCGGGAAATCCCGTTGGCCCAGATCTCGGCGGCCTTGCCGAGTTCCCGCGCGACCAGCGGGCCGTTCGACAGGAGCTTCTTGCCGGCCTCCGTGGCGTAGAAGGCGGAAATCGCCTTCAATTCTTCCATGGTGAACGCCTTGGCATAGATCGTGGCCGCTTCGCGTTCGAGATCCGCGCGACGGGGCGCAAGGGCGAGCGCCTCCTCGTCCACGACGCTGGAGATCTGCTCCTGGAAGTTCGGAGAGGCCTGGATGAACTGCGCCTTCAGCCGCTCGGCCAGGCCAGGAAGAATGTTGTCATAGCGATTGGTGGCGTTGATCGAGGCGATTGCCTCTCGCGCAGCGTTCAGATGTTCCTCGGAGATGTCCTGTGCACGGACCGGCATTACAGCGCAGCTCGCAACCATCAGGGCAAGAGCTGTGGCGCGCCAGAAAACAGCGTGTTTGGTCATCGAAATAGTGCTCCTGTCTTTCATTGTGCCTTGAGCGTCCGCGCGCCGGTCTCGCCGGCAATGATCGCAAAGGACGCGAGATTGATGAACAACCCGTGCTCGACCACGCCGGGAATGGAATTCAGCTGGCTGGCAAGAGCCTCTGCATCGGGAATACGGCCAAAAGATGCGTCGAGAATGTGGTGGCCGCCGTCGGTCTTGAAGCTGTCTTCCCCGGATCTGCGAAGCTTGATCTCGCCAGAGAGACCGAGGCGCGCGGCGAGCTTTTCGATCGCGATCCGGGTGGCCACGAGGCCGAAGGAATTGACCTCGATAGGCAGGGGGAAAGCCCCGAGCGTCTCCACCACCTTCGACCGGTCGGCGATGACGATCATCCGCGAAGAGGCGGCTGCAACGATCTTCTCGCGCAGGAGCGCGCCGCCGCCGCCCTTGATCAGGCGAAGTTGCGCGTCCACCTCGTCTGCCCCGTCGATGGCGAGATCCAGCTCCGGCAGTTCATCCAGCGACTTCAGCGTTATGCCGAGATCGAGGCAGAGCCTTGCCGTGCGCTCGGAGGTCGGCACACCCTGAACCTGCAATCCGTCCGCAACCTTCTCGGCCAGCAGCCTGACGAATTCCTCGGCCGTTGATCCGGTGCCGATCCCAAGCCGCATGCCGTCTTCGACATGCGCCAACGCCGCTTCGGCGGCCTTGATCTTCATTTGCCGGGCGTCCATGCGCCAGAAGCTCCCCGTTGTTTCGCCGTTGCTGTTTACACGCCTGCCCCGCCAAGGAAAAGGCCCTTCACGCCGCTTGGCGTTTGCTTTCGTGGCTGCAGTCACCTAAGCGGATCTGCAGGACAATCGGTACGGAGACTTGCATGACCGCTCCACTGGTGATTTTCGACCTCGACGGCACCCTGGTCGACACGGCACCCGATCTGGTCGCGAGCCTGAACCACACGATCGCAGACGCAGGCCTCGCACCGGTCACCTATTCCGACCTGACCCACCTTGTCGGCCAGGGCGCGCGGGTGATGATCCGGCGGGCGTTCGAACTGCGCGGCAGACATATCGGCGATGAAGCGGTCGAACCGCTCCTCGACCGCTTCCTGGCCCACTACAAGCGGGAGATGCCGGGGTTGAGCCGTCCCTATCC
>JAEWKX010000386.1 GCA_023393575.1 Pseudomonadota bacterium | reverse complement strand
AGATAGGGAGCATAACGCCGGGCGGCATCCGCTTGTGCTTGTGAGGGCATGGCAAAAAGAACGAACGCGGCTTCCGATATAGCATCGGGTTCTGCCGAAAACTCCAGCGCATCCGGCAAAGGGACGCCGGGCAGCGAACCGTCATGCGTTCGCAGGTCCCGCAGGTCGCTCATCAGGACGGGATTGCGGCCGACGAGCGTCACCCTCAGGCTCTCCTGCAAGGCCATGACGGCGGCAAGCGCCGTGCCGAACGCACCTGCTCCGATGACGACGACATTCTGACGGCCGTTCATGCCTTCGCCCCCCGCTTGCCCGAGCCGAGCACGGTACGGGCGCTCATGTCGAGCGGCCAGCGCGACCGTGGCTGAATGTCCAACGGATCTGATGGAAGTTCTGCCGCCATGCGCTCGAGGCCAGCCCAGGCGATCATTGCCGCATTGTCGGTGCAAAGCCGCATGGGTGGCGCGATGAAGCGGAACCCATGCTCCAGGCAGAGCGCCTGCAGGGTGCGGCGGATCTCCTGATTGGCGGCCACCCCTCCCGCGACCACCAGCGCCGGCTGCACCGCGACATCGGAATATTCCCCGCGAAAGCGGGCTAGCCCTCGGCCGATGCGGTCCTGCAGCGTCCGCGAGATCGCCTTCTGGAACGAGGCGCAGACATCGGCGACATCCTGGTCGCTGAGCGGGGCGATCTCGGTTGCCGCCTGCCGGACGGCGGTCTTGAGGCCGGAGAAGGAGAAATCCAGCCGCGCCTCGCCCACCAGCGGCCGCGGCAGCTTGAAGCGGTCCCGATCCCCCTCCAACGCCGCCTGTTCGACGGCCGGCCCGCCCGGATAGGGTAGCCCCAGCAGTTTGGCAGTCTTGTCGAAGGCCTCGCCGAGGGCGTCGTCGATCGTCGTGCCCCAGCGCTCGTAGTTGCCGACGCCGCGCACCAGGATAAGCTGCGTATGTCCGCCGGAGACGAGCAGCATCAGGTAGGGAAACGGCAATCCGTCCGTCAGGCGCGCCGTCAGCGCGTGTCCCTCGAGATGGTTGATGGCAAAGAGCGGCTTGCCGGTTACGCGGGCGATCGCCTTTCCGGTCATCAACCCGACGATCAACCCACCGATCAGCCCCGGGCCGGACGTGGCTGCCACGGCATCGATCTCCGGCAGCCCGGTCCCGGCGCGACCAAGCGCTTCCTCGATCAACCCGTCAAGCGCCTCGACATGGGCGCGGGGGGCGATCTCGGGCACGACTCCGCCGAAGGCGCTGTGCTCCTCGAGTTGCGACAAAACGACGTCCGACAGGATCTCGCCCCGGCCGTCGGCATGCCGCACGACCACGGCCGCCGCCGTTTCGTCGCAGCTTGTTTCGATGCCGAGGATGCGGAGAAAGGGCGCCATGAGCCTATCGTTGATTGCGGGCAGGGACAAAGCCGGTTACCAAGGCCTCCGGTTAACAATGGACGAAAGCGGAAGCAAACAAAACCTTTCCGGATCGGCACGCGCGGCAGCCCGCTGGCGCTGGCGCAGGCGGCGGAGACGCGGGCCCGGCTGATGGCCGCCCATGATCTGCCCGAGGAGATGTTCGAGATCGTCGTGCTGTCCACCACCGGCGACCGGGTCACCGACCGGCCGCTCAGCGAGATCGGCGGCAAGGGCCTGTTCACGCTGGAGCTGGAAGAGCAGTTGACGTCGGGCGACCTGGATTTCGCCGTGCACTCCTCCAAGGACATGCCGACGGTCCTGCCGGAGGGGTTGCACATCTCGGCCTACCTCCCGCGGGAAGACATTCGCGACGCGCTCATCGGCCGCACGGCTCCGAGCCTCACCGCCCTGCCCGACGGCGCAACCGTCGGCACGGCGTCCCAGCGCCGGCAGGCGCTGGTCCGCCGTACCCGGCCGGACCTCCGGGTGACGGTCTTCCGCGGCTCGGTCGGCACGCGGCTGCGCAAGCTGGACGAAGGCCACGTCGATGCCACCCTGCTTGCCTTCGCCGGACTGAAGCGGCTGGCGAGGGAAGACGTGGTGACCGAGCTTCTCGATCCCGCTGAATTTCCCCCGGCACCGGCACAGGGTGCCATCTGTATCGAAAGCCGGATCGGCGATAGGCGGATCGACGCCCTGCTGGAGGCGGTCAACGACCGGCCGACCTATGACGCCGTCAGCTGCGAACGTGCCTTCCTCATGGCGCTCGACGGCTCCTGCCGCACGCCGATCGCCGGTTACGCCCTCTGCGACGGCGATCATCTCCGCTTCTCCGGCCTGATCCTGACACCGGACGGGCAGAAGGAATACTCGGTCGAGTTGGAAGGGGCACGCGCGCGGGCCGGCTCGCTTGGCCGGCAGGCCGGCGAACGCGTCCGCATCGCCGCGGGACCCGGATTCTTCGAGACCTGGAGCTAGGCCGGTGCGGATTCTGGTTACCCGGCCCCTCCTGGCTTCGCGGCGGACGGCGCAGCGACTGAAGGCGCTTGGCCACGATCCGGTCGTCCTGTCCGTCACGGAGGCCGAGCATCATCCGGACGAGGTGCGCGATGCTCTCGGCAGGCCTTATAGCGCCCTGCTGGTCACCAGCGCGGAAGCCGTCCGGGTGGCGCAGTCGCTTGGTACCGGCTTGTCGGGACATCTCGGCGCGACAGTGTTCACGGTCGGCGACGCCACGGCGGCAGCCGCGCGCGAAGCCGGCTTCTCTGACGTCGAAGCGGCAGAGGGAACGGGCGCCAGCATGGTGAAACTCTTCGGCGGGCGATGGTCGCGGCTGGCGTCCGCCAGGCCGCTGCTCTACCTGGCGGGATGGCCCCGCTCCCCGTCGCTGGAAGCGGGGCTGGCCGAGCTCCGGATCCCCGTGGGCGTCGTCAGGGCCTACGCCATGCGGCCGCTTGAGGTTGCTCCGGAAGCCATGACGGCGGCGCTGCGGCATCCTCCCGTCGATGCCGTGCTGTTGTATTCCCGGGAAACCGCGCGCCGCTTCTTCGAGCTTGCATCGACCGAAGACATCCCCGGTCATGCTCGCCTTCTCTGCCTGAGCGGCAACATCATGGAGGCAATCCCCGAGGAGTTGCGGCGCAATGTCCGCATCGCCGCACGCCCGGATGAAGAAAGCCTGCTTGCCCTCCTTTAGTCGGCCGCGAGGCTCAAAATCGGCCTCGCCCCTTCCCTTCAATCGCCCCTGTTACTAGTTTCAGGAGAAAGTTGCAGAACGAGGTCTCGATGGAACCGGAAAAACCGCCCCGCCGCCCGAAGCCGAAGAGGGAACCCGCGACGATCGACCTGACGGCGGAAGACGCGGCGGTCGCAGAACCGGTCCGCAGCAATGATGCGGACGCGGCGGTCGGTGTGGCGCCCGATGCGTCCTTCGAAGAGAACCAGGTCCCTGAACCGCAGCCAAATCCCGATCCGTCGCCGGCGCAAGCAACCACGGCGGAACCCGCCGCCGAGCCGCCCGTCGCCGACACCGAGCCCGGGCAACCCGCACGCCCACCCGAACCCGCCGCGGAAGGGCCCCGAACGTCCCCCGACAGGAGGCCGCCCGCCACCTCCACCCTGATCGCAGCCGGCATCTTCGGCGGCATCGTGGCCCTCGCGCTCGCCGGCAGCATGCAATATGCCGGCTACCTTCCGGCGGCCGCCCGTCCGGCCGATGTCGGCGGCGAGATGCAGTCGCTTCGCCAGGAGATCGAAGCTCTCCGCCAGGCGCCTGCCGCCCCTTCCACCGATCCTGCGCTCGCTGCGCGCATCGACGGCCTGGAAGCGGCTTTGGCCGAGCGCTCCCAGGATACCGGCGCCGAGGACCGGCTGGCCGCGATCGAGCAGCAACTGACGGAAATCCGAACCGCCACACAAAGCACGGTTTCCGAAAACACTGCGCTTCTGGAGCAGCTACAGGCCCGGCTCGATGCCGCCGAGGCAAAGCTGAACGAGCCGGGAGCGGAGGAAGCCGCCGCCCGCGCCATCGCCGCCGCGGCGTTGAAGGCCGCCGCCGATCGCGGCAGTTCGTTCGGCACCGAACTGGACACCTTCGCCGCGGTCGCCCCCGACGGTCAGGTCGCCGACCGGCTTCGGCCGTACAGCGAGGAAGGCGTGCCGACCCGTGCGCAGCTGGTGGAACAGTTTTCCGCAGCGAGAGACCGTATCCTCGATGCGGCCGCCGCGCCGGAGGAGGAGCAGGGCATCGCCGGCAGGCTGATGTCGAGCGCCTTCTCCGTCGTGAAGGTCCGGCGCACCGGTGATGTGGAAGGCAATACCCCTGACGCGATCGTCTCGCGGATGGAAAGCGCACTGGATGCGGGCAACCTCCCCGCTGCAGCCGCAGAATGGGATGCCCTGCCGCAGGAGGCAAGGGACGCCTCGGCGGACTTCAGGCAGGCTCTCGATGCGCGGATCGCGGTGGACGGGCTGATCGGCGACGCGCTCACGCGGGCCGTCAGCGAAACCGGCCAGCAGAACTGAGGAATGGCGGAATGATCAGAATCTTCGTGTTCGTCCTTGTCGTCCTTGCTCTCGGATGGGGCTTCTCCTGGCTTGCGGACCGACCCGGCCTGATCGCGATTACCTGGCAGGACTATCTGATCGAGACCAGCCTCATGGTGGCGGCCACCGCGGTTGCGGCATTGATCGCTGCCATCATGATCCTCTGGTGGCTGGTGCAACTGGTCTGGACCTCCCCCCCCTCCGTCCGCCGCGATTTCCGTGCCCGCACGCGCGCCCGCGGCGAGCAG
>JAEWKX010000358.1 GCA_023393575.1 Pseudomonadota bacterium | reverse complement strand
GTATCGACGTCGCCCTTATCAGGTCGGACGGGCGAGAGAGGGTGGAACGGGGGCCCTCCCTCGGAATCCCGTATGAAGCGGAGTTCCGCGGCCAGTTGAAGCAGTCCCTGGCTGACGCGCGGGCGATCCGTGATCGCTCCGAGCGTCCGGGCATACTCGTCACGGTCGAGAGGGAATTGACGCTGCGCCATGCAGCCGCAGTGAGCCGTTTTCTCGAAGAGAACAGACTGTCGCCGGACCGGATAGACCTCATCGGCTTTCATGGGCAGACCGTGCTTCACCGCCCTGATCAGGCCCTGACGGTACAACTTGGCGACGGCCTGCTGCTGGCCGGAGAGACGAACATTCCCGTGGTATACGACATGCGGGCGAACGATATGCGGCGCGGAGGGCAGGGAGCACCGCTCGTGCCTGTCTATCATTCGGCGCTGGCAGCATCCCTGCAGACGGAGGAAAGGCCGGTATGCTTCGTCAACATCGGCGGCATATCGAACCTGACTTTCCTGGGCCGGAATGGCGAGATCATTGCGTTCGACAGCGGTCCGGGCAACAATCTGATCGACCAGTGGGTCGAAACCCAGGCAGGCATACCGTTCGACCAGGGCGGCGCGATCGCCTCCGAGGGACGCATCGTCGCTGACCTGGCGGAACGCTATCTGGACTCCATCTTCTTCAGCGCGTCCGTGCGTCGGTCGTTGGACCGCGGCGACTTTCTGCCGCCCCGGCCAGATGAAGTCGAGCTTGCCGATGGAGCAAGGACGCTTGCCTATGTCGCAGCGGCAGCGATCCTGCGATCCGCCCGGCATCTGCCGGAACGTCCGCGCCTTTACGTGGTGTGCGGCGGTGGCCGTTTGAATCATGTCCTGATGAAGGATCTTACCGCCCTTGCCGGCAGTGAAGGATCGAGGGTCGCGACAGCCGAGGAGGTTGGGTTCGACGGGGACGCCATGGAGGCGGAAGCCTGGGCTTATCTGGCCGTACGATCTTTGCTGGGGTTGCCCTTGACGTTTCCGGGCACTACTGGAGTAGGATCGGCGGTCGGTGGCGGCGTCCTCTGCCGGCCACCTTACGTCGAAAGCTGATTCGCGCCAGCCTTTGGCCGCCGCGCTTCCGACGTGTGGCTGCACCGTCGAACCTTCTCTAACGGGGCGCTGCGTCATCCCGCAGCTCTGCAACCATGAACGGCACGAACTTCTTCCTGGCGGTCAACTTCATCATCGCCTTTTCCTTTTGCGTCGTCTTCCTAGTCGTTTCCAGCCGGAGCCGTTCACGGATCGCGGCCCGATGGATTGCCGCGGGCTTCGCGGTCGCCGCCTTCTCCACGATATTCGAGCTGATGGTGGCGCATACGGACCTGGTCAAGGTTTCGGCCATCGCGGCCTTCGCCTCGGTCCTTGGCGGATTGCAGTTACTGCGCGTCGGCATCGCCAACCTGTATGGCGACAGGATCAGCCTGCCCGGACAGGCCCTCTTCTTCGCCGTCTGGTGCGGCATCGACCTGTTGATCTATGACCTGCCGCGCGGCACCGTCGTTCATGCGTTCACATACCAGGCGCCGTTCGCCTGGCTCGCATTGTCGGCTGCCGGCTCGGTGCTACGCTCGCCGCGAAAACTGCCTGTCGACTGGGCGCTTGCGACGCTCCTGCTGGTGACGGCCGTTCACTTTGTTGGAAAAGCGGCGCTGGCCGTCATCGTCGGCGCCGGTTCGACGGCGAGGGACTATATCACCACCAACTACGCGATCATCTCCCAGAGCGCGACCGGTGTCATGATCGTTACGTGCGGATTGATGCTTCTCGCCATCCTCGTTTTGGAGATCATGGACGAGGAACGCAGCAATTCGGAGCAGGACGCGCTTTCCAAGCTTCTCAACCGCCGAGGATTCGAGAACCAGGTATCGACGCTGTTGCGCGGCATTCCAGGCGGCCCACATAGCGTCATCGTATGCGACCTGGACCATTTCAAGAACATCAACGACACCTATGGTCATCACTGCGGCGATGCGGTGATTGAAGCCATGGGGGAAGTGCTGCGCAGCCATGCTCCTCCGTCAGCGGTCGTGGGGCGGCTCGGCGGCGAGGAATTCGCCATCTTCCTGTCGAACATCCAGCTGGCGGCTGCCGTCTCGCTGGCCGAAGCCTTGCGGACAACGATGGCATCGCTTTCGATCCCCGGCCTTCCCTCCGGTTTCAGGGTGACCGCAAGTTTCGGAGTCGCGGCGCTGGCCGAGGACCAAGGCTTTTCAGACACTATGCGGGAAGCGGACAGGGCCCTCTACAGGGCCAAGGCCGACGGCCGCAACTGCGTAAGACGTGACGGACCATTGCCGCCGACGCTTTCGATCGTGAGCGGCGACCTTCGGTAAATGGATCCGAGAGGACTGTGCTGCCAGAGTATCGTCAGCGAATACGCTTGGCGGCAGGCTCGGGGACGAGTTCGCCGTCCAGGCGACGATCCAGATAATCCTCGCAGTCCGCCAGGAGGCTATCGACCTGGCCGTTGAAGAAATGATTGGCGCCCTCGAGCGTCTTGTGGGTGATCAGGATGCCTTTTTGCGCCTTGAGCTTGTCGACGAGCCCCAGCACATCCTTCTCCGGAGCAACCTTGTCGGCATTCCCGTGAATGATCAGCCCCGAGGAGGGACAGGGCGCCAGGAAGGAGAAGTCGTAGATGTTGGGCTGCGGCGCGATCGACATGAATCCTTCGATCTCCGGTCGGCGCATCAGGAGCTGCATGCCGATCCAGGCCCCGAACGAATAGCCGGCGACCCAGCAGCTCTTGGAATCGGGGTGCAGGCTCTGCACCCAGTCGAGCGCCGAAGCCGCATCCGAAAGCTCGCCTGCGCCATGGTCGAACTCGCCCTGGCTGCGGCCGATGCCGCGGAAGTTGAATCGCAGCGTCGTGAACCCGCGCTTCTGGAACATGTAGAAGAGCTGGTAGACGATCTGGTTGTTCATCGTGCCGCCGAACTGCGGGTGCGGATGAAGGATGATCGCGATCGGCGCGCTCTTTTCCTTCGACGGCTGGTAACGGCCTTCCAGGCGGCCGGCAGGGCCGTTGAAAATGACTTCGGGCATTGGTACTCCGGTCACAGTTCAGGTCTCGAACCGAGGGGTAAGTCTAGACTTGACGAACGCTGTCAGCTTTTCTAGAACTCAGTATAGAACCATTCGAAATTTGGGCCTTGGTGTGGCCCGATCGACGTCTCATAAGGCAAGCCTGTCCGGGATTTCAAGGAAAATGCGGTAGTATCGAACGCCGCGTTGGGCCAGCCAAGACATCTAGGAAGGAAAAAGGCTCCGGCAATGGCTAGGACGCGCGTCTACATGGACTGGAACGCGACGGCACCGATCGGTGAGCCGGCACGGCTGGCTATGTTGGAAGCGCTCCAGTTGCCGGGAAACGCCTCCTCCGTTCATGCCGAAGGGCGGGCGGCACGCGCGATGCTGGAGAAGGCGCGACGCCAGGTGGCGGGACTGGTCGGTGCGGATCCGGCGCATGTGATCTTTACGAGCGGCGCCACGGAGGCCGCCAACCACGTGTTGACCCCGGACTTCCGGATGGGACGCACACCACTGACGATCGGCCGTCTTCACGTATCGGCGATCGAGCACCCGGCCGTCCGCGAAGGAGGCCGCTTTTTGCAGGAGGCCGTTAGGCAGATCGGCGCCACGCGATCCGGCGTCGTCGATCTCGAGGCACTGGCGGCAGCTTTGCAGGCCCACGATGCGTCTCTCGGCATGCCGATGGTCGCCCTGATGCTCGTCAATAACGAGACCGGCGTGATCCAGCCGGTGGCGGAAGCCGCCCGCCTCGTCCACGGGCATGGCGGCGTGATCGTCGTCGATGCGGTGCAGGCCGCGGGCAGGATGGCGGTCGATATCAATACGCTCGGGGCGGATTTCCTTCTTCTGTCATCGCACAAGATCGGCGGACCGAAAGGGGTAGGGGCACTTGTCAGCCGGGGGGAGACGCTCATGCCGGCACCGCTGATCCGCGGTGGCGGACAGGAGAGGGGTCACCGCTCGGGGACAGAGAATTTCCATGGGATCATCGGCTTCGGCGCAGCCGCTGAAGCAGCGCTTGAGGGACTGGGCGGACGCAATGCCGCAATCGCCGCCCAGCGCCGCCGGCTGGAGGAAGGGATGCGCCAGGTGGCGGCCGACGTGATCATCCATGGCGATGCTGTGGAGCGGGTCGGCAACACGTGCTTCTTCAGCTTGCCCGGCCTGAAGTCGGAAACCGGACAGATCGCGTTCGACCTTGAAGGGATTGCGATCTCGGCAGGGTCTGCCTGTTCCTCGGGCAAGCTGGGCCAGAGCCATGTGCTTTCGGCGATGGGCCTCGATGCGGAAATCGGCGGGCTCCGGATTTCTCTGGGACCGGCGACCAGCGAGGCCGACATAGACGCCACGCTGGAGGCATTCGAGAGGATTGCCCGCCGGCGACGTTCGGCGGGAAAGGCCGCATAGCGGCAAGAAACATGCGGAAAGGCAATTTTCCGCTTGCCGAAAGGTGGGAAACGCGCCTTTTGGCCATTACATGAGGGGCGTAATTTCTCGCCCGAACAAAGAGGTGCCGGCAGACGCCGGCTGAGAGTTGGAGAACGCGCATGCCTGCCGTCCAGGAGACAATCGATCAGGTCCGAGGGATCGACATCGATCAGTACAAATACGGCTTCGAGACCATCATCGAAGTGGACAAGGCCCCCAAGGGTCTCTCGGAAGACATCATCCGCTTCATCTCGGCCAAGAAGCGGGAGCCGGAATGGATGCTGGAATGGCGCCGCGACGCCTATCGCCGCTGGTTGACCATGGAAGAGCCGACATGGGCGCGCGTTGACTATCCCAGGATCGACTTCAACGACATTTACTACTACGCGGCCCCGAAGAACGTGACCGGCCCGACCTCTTTGGACGAAGTCGATCCCGAACTGTTGCGGACCTACGAGAAGCTGGGCATTCCGCTGCGCGAGCAGGAAATCCTTGCCGGCGTGAAGACCTCCAAGGTCGCCGTCGATGCGGTCTTCGACTCGGTCTCGGTCGTGACGACATTCCGGAAGGAACTGGAGAAGGCCGGCGTGATCTTCATGTCGATCTCCGAGGCGATCCGCGAGCATCCCGAACTCATCAAGAAGTATCTCGGCTCGGTCGTTCCGACCACCGACAACTATTATGCGACCCTCAATTCCGCGGTCTTCACCGACGGATCCTTCGTCTTCGTGCCGAAGGGCGTCCGTTGCCCGATGGAGCTGTCGACCTATTTCCGGATCAACGAGAAGAACACCGGCCAGTTC
>JAEWKX010000310.1 GCA_023393575.1 Pseudomonadota bacterium | reverse complement strand
GATGGCAGGGCCGTGACCCCGGAGGACGTCATCTTCACGATGGAACTCCTGCGCGACAAGGGACGGACACCCTTCAGCAACCGGCTGACTCCCGTCGCAACGATGGAAAAGGTTGGCACCCGTGGCGTCCGGTTCACCTTCAACGAGAAATCGGACCGCGAATTTCCGTTGATCCTGGCAACGGCAACGCCGATCCTGCCGAAGCATGCAGTGGATCCGGCAACATTCGACCAATCCTCGCTGCAGATCCCGATCGGCTCCGGCCCCTACAAGGTAAAGTCGCTGACGCCGGGAGAGCGCATCGTCTTCGAACGAAATCCCGATTATTGGGGCAAGGACGTCCCCTCCAAGGTGGGCTTCGACAACTACGACCGGATCTCGGTCGAGTACTTCCTGCAGGAGAACACTCTGTTCGAAGCGTTCAAGAAGGGTGTCGTCGATATCTATCCGGAGGGCAGCCCGACTCATTGGGCGCGCGGCTATGATTTCCCGGATGTCAGCAGCGGTGCCGTGGTGAAGGATACCTTTCGCCCGGAACTGCCGACCGGCATGCTGGGCTTCGTCTTCAACACCCGCCGCCCGATGTTCCAGAACGAGACTGTCCGCGAGGCGCTGGCGCTCGCCTTTGACTTCGAGTGGGCGAACAAGAACCTCTTCGAGGGCGCCTACACACGAACCGAGAGCTTCTGGCAGAACTCCTCCCTCTCCGCCCTCGGCAAGGCCGCCGACGATCGGGAACTGGCGATCATCGGATCGACAAAGGACGGGATGGATCCGGCCATACTGGACGGCACCTACCGCCTTCCCCGCACGGACGCTTCGGGCGGCGACCGCAAGATTCTGCGCAAGGTCGTGGAACTGATGAAGGAGGCCGGATACGCCATCAGGAACGGCAGGATGTCGGACAGTTCAGGCAATCCGCTGCGGTTCGAGATCATGACGCAAACCCAGGATCAGGAGAAGCTGGCGATCGCTTACCAGAGGACGCTGAAGATGATCGGCGTCGATGCCATGATCCGCACGGTGGACGACGCCCAGTACCAGGCGCGATCCGGGACCTTCGATTACGACATGATCGTCAAATCCTATCCGTCCTCGCTGTCTCCGGGTATCGAGCAGGTCGGCCGCTGGGGGTCCGCCTCGCGCGACCGGGAAGGAAGCAACAATTTCGCGGGCGTTGCCGATCCGAATATCGGCCGCGCCATCGACGCTATGCTGGACGCCCGCAGCCGCGAGGATTTCGAGACGGCCGTGCGCGCCTATGACCGCCTGCTGATCTCGGGACACTACCTTGTCCCGCTCTATCACGTGCCTGAACAATGGGTGGCGCGGCGCAGCTACATCGGTTATCCAGACAAGACACCCCTCTACGGCTATCAGCTTCCCGTCTGGTTCGACAAGCGGGCGCAGGACTGACAAGCCAGCAGGCGCAGTCGCCATCTTAAGGAAGGACGCGACCATGGAACGCGTAACCATCGATGTCGTGTCGGATGTCGTCTGCCCCTGGTGCTATCTCGGCAAGGCGCGGTTGGAATTGGCTATCGCCGAGGTGCAGGACGAGATCGGCGTCGACGTGAACTGGCGTCCCTACCGTCTCAATCCCGATATTCCACCGGAGGGGATTGATCACCGGGCGAACCTGATCGCCAAGCTCGGCGGAGCCCAACAGGTTGAGCAGGCCCACGCCATGCTGGCCGATCTCGGGCGGCAGGTCGGCATCGTATTCGATTTTGACGCCGTGAAGATAAGCCCCAATACGCTCGACGCGCACCGCCTCATCCACTGGGCCGCCATGGAGGGACGGGACATCCAAGACCGGGTGGTCAGCGCATTGTTCAGAGCCAATTTCGAAGAGGGGCGGAACGTCGGTGATGCCGCCGTTCTTCTCGATGTCGCGGAGACGGCGGGCCTGGACCGGGGCCTGGTCCAGAATCTCCTGAGTTCGGATGCGGACAGGGACACGCTGCTCTCGGAGATCGATGCAGCCCGGAAAATGGGGGTCAACGGCGTGCCTTTCTTCATCTTCGACGGTCAGTATGCCGTGAGCGGCGCGCAGATGCCGGACGTTCTCGCCGGGGCCCTGCGGGACATTGCGCGTATGAAGGCGGAAGCCCGCAAAGGCATGATCTGACCAGTGCCAAATCGATGACCTCCGAACAAACCCTCAAGGGCGTCCTGCTTGCCTTTGCTGCATTCGCGGCCTTCTCCTGGAGCGATGCCAGCGTCAAGCTGATCGAGGGGGCGCTCAGCACTTATGAAATGGCGTTCTTCGGCGCCGTCTTCGGCCTGGTTGGCCTGCCATTCGTGATGAAGCGCGGTGACCGGCCGTTCGACATGCTGCGAACGACGAACCGGCCGTTATGGCTGCTGCGCGCGTTCGCCGCGGCCATCGGCACCATCAGCAGCGTCACCGCCTTCACATATCTCTCCATGGCGGAGGCCTTTGCACTCATCTTCCTGCTGCCCTCCTTCGTCACCATCATGTCGGTGCTTTTCCTCAAGGAGCAGGTCGGCATTCGCCGCTGGAGCGCGGTGGTGATCGGCTTCGTCGGCGTACTGGTGGTGCTGCGTCCGGGTTTCCGCGAGTTGTCGATCGGCCATCTGGCAGCGGTCTTCGCAGGGCTCAGCGGCGGCATCTCCATCGTCGTCTACCGCGCCATCGGCCATCGCGAAAAGGGCATCTCCCTCTATGGTGCGGGCGTCCTGGGGTCGCTTCTCGTCTGCTGGCTGCTGATGATCCCGGAATTCGCCTGGCCGAGCGCCGTCCAGTGGCTGATGCTGGCGGGGTATGGCCTGTTCGCGGCTCTCGCCAGCATCCTTTTGATGTATGCCACGGCGCATGCGCCGGCTGCCGTCGTCGGCCCCACGCAATACAGCCAGATGCTCTGGGCGGTTCTCTTCGGCTATCTCGTAT
>JAEWKX010000160.1 GCA_023393575.1 Pseudomonadota bacterium | reverse complement strand
CGGCGCAGTCGCCACGGTGGTGCTCGCCGGCCGGTTCCTGCTGACACCGCTTTTCCAGATCATCGCACGCACGGGCGCCCGCGAGGTGATGATCGCCACCGCGCTGCTGATCGTACTCGGCTCGGCTGCGGCCATGCAGTTCGTCGGGTTGTCGATGGCGATGGGAGCCTTCCTGGCCGGGGTGATGCTTGCCGAATCCTCCTACCGTCACGAACTGGAGGCGGATATCGAGCCGTTTCGAGGACTGCTGCTCGCGCTCTTCTTCATCGCCGTCGGCCTGTCGCTCGAACTTCCCGTCCTGTGGGATCGACTGGGCCTGGTTCTCCTGGCCGTTCCCGCCTTCATGATCGCCAAGGGATCGATCACCTACGGGCTTTGTCGCCTGGCGGGATCGTCCCATAACGATAGCCTGCGGATCGCATTTCTCCTGCCGCAGGGAGGCGAATTCGCGTTCGTGCTGTTCACCACCGCCGTAAGCGCCGGGCTGCTTTCATCGTCGACCGCATCGCTTCTGATTGCGGTCGTCACGCTTTCGATGGCGCTGACCCCGGTAGGCGCCGCACTTTCCCGACGGTTGCTGCGTATCGAGCGGGAGGAACTGGAGGAGACGTTCGAAGGAGCCGGCGCCGACGTGCTGATGATCGGCTTTTCCCGCTTCGGCCAGATCGCGGCGCAGATCCTGCTGGCAGGCGGACGGGACGTGACGGTGATCGACGACTCGGCGGACCGTGTCCGCCAGGCGGCATCCTTCGGCTTCCGGATCTACTTCGGCGACGGAACCCGCAAGGACGTCCTCCTGGCCTCCGGGATCGAGAAGGCCAAGATCGTCGCGGTTCTCACGCAGAAGCGCGAGGTGACGGACAGGATCGTCGACCTGATCCGGTCCGAATTTCCGAACGTCCGGCTCTTCGCCCGCTCCTATGACCGTATCCACACGCTGTCGCTGCGGGAGCGGGACGTGGAATACGAATTGCGGGAAACGCTGGAATCGGGACTCGTCTTCGGCCGGAAGACACTCGAAGCCCTGGGAATGAGCGCGCCGGAGGCCGAAGCGATCGAGACCGACATCCGCAGGCGGGACGAGGAGCGGTTGCTGATCCAGGCCACCGAAGGAATCGCCGCCGGCCGCCACATGCTGCACAATCGCCCCGTAAAGCCCGAACCATTGATCAAGCCCAAGCACATGGCGCCAAGCGAGGCACCGGCCGGAATGGATGCGGCGGAGCCGCCCGCTCCTTGATGGCCTCCTAGCGGCCGGCAGCCAGATGGACCGCGTCGATCGCCCGCTTCAGATCGTCTTTCACGGAAGCCGACTGTTCGAGAATGTCCCTCGCCTTCAGGAAATCGAGAACGCGGAAGCGGCCGACGGGCGGACGCAGGAAGATGTGCGGCGGCTGCAGCTTCAGCTTGAGCGTGATCGCCGACTGCATCATCAACTGGCTGGCACCGAACATGCTGTCCATGCGGCTGGGCGGAGAAAAACCGTCCCCCTCCGGGGCGCCCACCACATCGACCCCGATCACGACATCGGCAAGATCCATCAGATGGTCATAGGGCACCGGATTGAAGATGCCGCCATCGATCATGATACGCCCGTTGATCGGCACCGGCATGAAGATGCCCGGAAGCGCCGCAGACGCGGCAATGGCCGCCCGGAGACATCCTTCCTCCAGGACCACCTCGGACCGGCCGTAATAGTCCGTCGCCAGTATCTTGAGGGGAAGCCGCAGATCCTGAAAGCGTGCGGGGATGCTATCGGGCAGGAGCGCCTTCAGGACGGATTCCAGGTTGAACTGACCGAAGCGGAACCCGCCCAGCGTGTCGCGCATGGAGGATGGTCCGAGACTCCAGAGCCTGTTGGCAAGGGCCGCCGGATTGCCGACCGTCTCCATCGTGTAGGCCCGGATGTCGGCACCGGACATGCCCGCCGCCATCCCCGCCCCCATGATGGCGCCGATGGAGGAACCAGCGAGCGCCACCGGACGTATCCCGAGTTCGTCCAGTGTCTCGATGACGTGGATATGGGACAGGCCGCGAGCACCTCCTCCCCCAAATGCCACGGCAAAGGTCAGGTCGGTCGACCGCTTGTCCACCCCAGGTTCGGAAAAGGCGAGTTTCGTGTTCACGGCGCGGGTCAGCCGGGCTGATAGCGGAAGAAGTACATCCGTGTGTCACCGAAAAGCCGCTGCTCCAGCGGCCGGAACACCTGATCGACGACTGGAACGGCATCGGCACGTTCCTCGAGGACGGCGAGAGCTCCGGGAACAAGCCAGCCACCGGAATGAGCCGCGAGCATCGCCGCCTCGCCAAGGTGCCTCCCATAGGGAGGATCCGCGAAGAGGAAATCGTAGGGTTCAAACGTTCCCACGCTTCCCAGAACCGTCGCGTCACGCCGCAGAATACGGGTACGTCCGTGCAAGGCGAGGCTATCGATGTTCTCCCAGAGCAGGCCTCGCCCCTCGACGCTGTTTTCAACGAACAGCGCATGGCGGCAGCCGCGGGAAAGGGCCTCAAGGCCGACCGCGCCGGTACCGGCGAAGAGGTCGATCACCCGCGTCTGCTGAAGCGCTTCCGGATAGACGTGACCGATGATGTTGAACAGGCTTTCGCGAGTCCGGTCGATGGTTGGCCGGATTTCGTTCGACCTGGGCGCAGCCAGTGCCCGGCCACGGAATTCGCCACCGACGATACGCATCGCTCCCTACCCCCGCGTCCGCGGCTTTCCACCGGCAGGACGTCCGCCCGGCCGGCCACCGCCACCACCAGGC
>JAEWKX010000094.1 GCA_023393575.1 Pseudomonadota bacterium | reverse complement strand
TTCTATGAGACCTGGGAGGAGGTGAGGGATCGCAAGTTCGACGGCTTCATCATCACCGGCGCACCGGTTGAGACGCTACCGTTCGAAAGCGTCACCTACTGGGACGAGATGCAGCAGATCCTCGACTGGACAACCACCAACGTCCATTCGACCATGAACGTCTGCTGGGGGGCAATGGCGGCGATCTACCATTTTCATGGGGTGCCGAAACACGAGCTCAAGGAGAAGGCGTTCGGCGTCTATCGGCACCGTAACCTGTGCCCCGCATCAATCTACCTTGCCGGTTTCTCCGACGATTTTCAGGTGCCGGTATCGCGCTGGACCGAGGTACGGCGCCAGGATATCGAGAAGGTGCCGGACCTCACGATACTCATGGAATCGGACGAGATGGGTATCTGCCTGGTGGAGGAGGCCAAGGGGCGCCGGCTCTACATGTTCAATCACGTCGAATACGACTCGACCTCCCTGGCAGACGAGTATTTCCGCGACGTGAACGCCGGCGTGCCGATCAGGATGCCGCACGACTACTTCCCCCACAACGACGTGACCCTCCCGCCGCAGAACCGCTGGCGCAGCCATGCCCACCTGCTGTTCGGCAACTGGATCAACGAGATCTACCAGACGACGCCCTACGAACTGGGGAAGATCGGCACGGTCTAATTTAGGATGCTGCTTTCCTTCTTCCTCGAACTGAAGGCTGCGAAGGTCCCCGTCACCTTGCGGGAGTACCTTTCGCTGATCGAGGGGATGAAGCAAGGGCTGGTGGATTTCGATGTCGAGGCCTTCTATTTCCTCGCCCGCACCTGCCTGGTGAAGGACGAGCGTCATATCGACCGCTTCGACCGGGTGTTTTCGGCCCGTTTTCGCGGTCTTTACCCGGTTTCCGGCGAATCGGGGATGGGAGAAACGGACCTTCCCGAGGACTGGCTGCGGCGGCTAGCGGAAAAGCATCTGACGGACGAGGAGAAGCGGCTGGTCGAAGCACTGGGCGGCTTCGACGGGCTCATGGAAACCCTTCGCCGGCGGCTGGAGGAACAGAAAGGCCGTCACCAGGGCGGCTTGAAGTGGATCGGCACTGCCGGCACTTCGCCCTTCGGCGCCTACGGCTACAATCCGGAGGGTGTGCGCATCGGACAGGATGGCTCGCGCCACCGTCGTGCGGTGAATGTCTGGGATCGGCGGGAGTTCGCGGATCTGGACGACACGGTCGAGCTCGGCACCCGCAACATCAAGATCGCGCTGCGCCGGCTGCGGCGCTGGGTGCGCGACGGAGCGGCAGAGGAGTTCGACCTGCCCGGCACGATCCGTTCGACGGCGGAGCACGGCTATCTCGACGTGCGTACCCGGCCGGAGCGCCGGAACGCCGTGAAGCTCCTGATGTTCTTCGATGTCGGAGGCTCGATGGATGGCCACGTGCGGGAGGTCGAAGATCTCTTTTCGGCGGCACGCGCAGAGTTCCGCCACCTGGAGCACTTCTACTTCCACAACTGTCTCTATGAAAGCGTCTGGAAAGACAACGCCCGGCAATCGGAGCGGCTGACGACGGAGACGATCATCAACGGCTTCGGCAGCGACTATCGTGTCGTCTTCGTCGGCGACGCCTCGATGAGCCCCTACGAGATCACTCACCCGGGAGGCTCCGTCGAGCATTGGAATCGCGAACCGGGTGAGATGTGGTTGCGGCGCATGACGGAGCATTTCCAGCGTTTGGTCTGGCTCAATCCGGTGCCGGAAGGATATTGGCAACACACCCATTCGATTGGCCTCGTCCGGCATCTCCTGGCGGGGCAGATGTATCCGCTCACCCTCGGCGGCCTGGAGCAGGCAACCCGCGCCCTCAGCCGATGACGTCTTGCCGATTGCGCGGACGGAAGAAATCGATCAGGTTCGCCCGAGCTGATTTGGAGGCATGCAATGGCTGAGCGCGAAGTCTTCGGAAGGACTGCGAGCGGAGAAACGGTCTATCGGGTCACGATCCGCGGGGGCGGCTTGACCGCGCATGTCATGACCTGGGGCGCTGTCATCCAGGATCTGCGGCTCGAGGGACACGAAGCACCGCTCGTTCTCGGCTTCGAAGCCTTCGACGACTATCCCCGCTATTCCTCCTATTTCGGAGCGACGCCGGGGCGCTGCGCCAACCGCATCACCGGCGGGCGGTTCGAACTGGACGGCAAGTCCTACCAGCTGGAACTCAACGAGAAGGGCGTCACCCATCTGCATGGCGGAAGCGACGGCATCGCCAAGCGCAACTGGGACATTCTGGACCTTGCGGAGGACAAGGTCGTGCTGCGGATCACCGACCCCGACGGCCGCGCCGGCTATCCCGGCAACTGCACCGTCACCGCCACCTATCACCTGGCCGGCAACGGTGTGCTCAACGTGCTCTACGAGAGCATCGCCGACCATCCGACGCCCTGCAACATCTGTCAGCATACCTATTTCAACCTCGACGGCAGTGAAACAGCCCTTGGCCACGCGATCATGATCGCGGCAGACCGGATCGTGGAAGTGGACGAGCGCCAGTGCCCGACCGGCCGCCTGCTCCCCGTTGCGGGAACCGAGTTCGATCTGAGGGAGATGGGACCGATGGATCGCAAAAGGGAAGGTAAGCAGGTTCTGTTCGACCACAATTACTGCCTTTCCGCGGAACGCGTCGCGATGCGGCCGGTGGCGATCGCGCGAAGCGCCGGCTCGGGTGTCTCGCTGGAGGTGCGGACCACGGAGCCTGGAATCCAGTTCTATTCGGGCTTCAAGCTGGACGTACCGGTGCCGGGGCTCGGCGGCCGCCACTACGGCCGGTTTGCGGGCTTCTGCCTCGAAACGCAGGTCTGGCCCGACGCGGTCAACCATCCGGATTTCCCGGACGGGGTGCTGCGTCCCGGCAACGTGCTCCGACAGGAAACCGACTACGCGTTCACGAAAGGCTAATCTGGGGTGGCTGCGGAGCGGCCACGCTCATAGGTCTGCGGACATCAGAAAACTGATCTGGGATGAGAAACTGGAGCGGGTGAAGCGATTCGAACGCTCGACCCCAACCTTGGCAAGGTTGTGCTCTACCCCTGAGCTACACCCGCTCATATCCGCGATCCGGGGGTAGCCGTTGGATCGTGGGCCTGCCGTTGTCGCGGCGACGGGCGCTATATGGCCTAACTGATTTTTGAATGCAACAGGGAAATGTCTGTCCGATCGAGATTTTTTGGCGGGTTGCGCGTCACGTCGACCTCCCGGACGCTGGAACCGATCCCCCCGCGATCTTCTGCTTGTCGCGGCGACGATGACACGATAATCCCAAAATCGCCTCTAGGGCCCTGCCGCAACATAAACGTGGTCGATCATGAACATTGCTGCCTCGCCGCTCGACGCCAAGACCCCCGAAGAGCTCTTTGCCTTTCTCGACCGGCTTGGCATCCTCCACACGACCAGGCGGCATGCTCCCGTATTCACTGTGGCGGAGTCGGTCTCGTTGCGCGACGAGATCCCCGGCGGCCACACGAAGAACCTCTTCGTGAAGGACAAGAAGGATCGGTACTTCGTCCTGACGGTGGAGGAAAATGCAACCGTCGACCTGAAGACGGTCCACAAGGTGATCGGTGCGGCGAGCCGGGTCTCGTTCGGCAGGCCGGAGAAGCTGATGGAGTATCTCGGGGTCGTGCCGGGTTCGGTAACCGTGCTGGGTGCCATCAACGACCGGCAGGCCGAAGTCACTTTCGTCCTTGACGAGGATCTGATGAAGCACGACGTCATCAATGCCCATCCGCTTTCCAACGACGCGACCACGTCGATCCGTCGCGAGGATCTGCTGCGGTTCCTGGAGGCGACGGGCCATCAGCCGCTTGTCTTGAAAGTGACCGACTGACATACGATGTTTCGCGGCATACAATCGCGGCACGACAAGACGAGATCAGGAGACATTGATGAGCGGCACAGATAACCCCTACGGCGGCTCCTATGGCGGGCAGATGACTGCCTCGGCCCAGTTCGGTGATCCTGCGGCCGCGAATGGGAGCGGTCCTGCCGGCTCGTTGATCAAGGATACCAGTACTGCCGCCTTAGGCACCGATGTCATCGAGGAATCCCGCCGCCAGCCGGTCCTCGTCGATTTCTGGGCCCCCTGGTGCGGCCCCTGCAAGCAGCTGACGCCGGTGCTGGAGCGTGTGATCAACGAGGCCCAGGGCCGGGTCAAGCTCGTCAAGCTCAACATTGACGATCATCCTGCCATTCCGGGGCAGATGGGCATCCAGTCGATTCCCGCCGTCGTCGCCTTCGTCGACGGCCGACCGGTGGATGGCTTCATGGGGGCCGTTCCCGAAACTCAACTCCGGCAGTTCATCGACAAGGTTGCCGGCCCGGCCGGTGCGGACCAGGCTGCCGAGATCGAGGCAGTGCTTGGAGAAGCGGACGGGCTCCTGTCCACTGGTGACGTACAGGGTGCCGCCCAGCTTTTCGGGGCGGTCCTGCAGGCGGATCCGGACAACGCCAAGGCTGTCGCCGGCATGGTGCGCTGCATGATCGAGCTCGGCGACCTGCCGCGGGCCTCGCAGATGCTGCAGTCGCTCCCCGAGGAGGTGTCCAAGGAGCCGGCGGTGCAGGCAGTGGCCAAGAAGCTGGAGCAGTTCGAGGAGGCCCGCAAGCTCGGCGATCCTGCCGCGCTCGAGCATGAGCTTTCGCTGCATCCGGACAAGCACGAGGCCCGGATGAAGCTCGCCAAGATCCGCAATGCGGAAGGCAAGCGCGAGGAGGCCGGCGAACACCTGCTCTACATCATGCGCAAGGATCGGGAGTTCCAGGAGGACGGCGCACGCCGCCAGCTCGTCGAGTTCTTCGAGGCATGGGGACCCAAGGACCCGGCCACGCTGACCGCCCGCCGGCGCATGTCGTCGATCCTGTTTTCCTGACACGCGCGACCGGGACGCCGCCCTTGCGTTCCCTGCCGCGTGCCCCACATTATCGCCATTGGCGGCGCCGGCGCCGCCCTGTCGTGGTCCGGGAGGTTGGGACCCCATGATCGTGGGAAATGCCAGATATGTGAAGCGGGAGGACCTGCCCGAGAGGGTTCGGGTCTTTCCCCTGACCGGAGCACTTTTGCTTCCCGGCGGCCAGTTGCCCCTCAACATCTTCGAGCCGCGTTATCTTGCCATGTTCGATGCGGCACTTGCGGGCGACCGGCTGATCGGGATCGTGCAACCGTCGCTCGCAGAGGCGGAGAATGGCGATGGTTCGAGATCGGCATTGAGCAGCGTCGGCTGCATCGGCCGCATTACGTCTTTCGCAGAGACCGGCGACGGACGCTACATCACCTCGCTCAGCGGCGTCTGCCGCTTCCGGCTTCTGGAGGAGATCGGCGAAGGACATCCCTATCGCACCTTCCGGATCGCTCCGTTGCTGGCGGACCTGTCGGCGGAGGATGACGAGGCGGCGGTGGATCGCGCCGAACTGCTACGCGTGTTTCGGGCCTATCTCGATGCCAACAAGCTGGAGGCGGATTGGGAGAGCGTCGAGCGGGCGGGAAACCGGACCCTCGTCAACTCCCTGTCGATGATGTCGCCCTTCGGCCCCGCCGAGAAGCAGGCGCTTCTGGAGGCACCCGACCTGAGGACGCGCGCCGAAACCCTGATCGCGATCACGGAAATCCTGCAGGCCCGCGGGCCCGGCGATTCCGATACCCTGCTGCAGTAGGTAGTGCCATGGACGAGCGGGTGAGCAAGGTCGATCCGAAGCTTCTGGAGCTTCTCGTGTGTCCGCTCTCGAAGGCGCACCTTTCCTTCAGCCGCGAAACCAACGAGCTTGTCTCCGAGAAAGCGAAGCTCGCCTATCCCATTCGGGACGGTGTGCCGATCATGCTGGTCTCGGAGGCCCGCAGGCTCGAGGAATAGCTCCTAGATCGCCCTGCCGGCCAACAGCTTCGGCCGGGCCTCGCCGGTGATGCCCGAGGCCTCGCCGATGAAATAGGACTTGAGCCGTGGCAGGCGTTCCACGATCCCGAGGCCTATGTCCCGCGCGATCCTGACCGGGGTGATGTCGTTGGAGAACAGGCGGTTCAGGACGTCGGTCGTCACGCCCATCCGGAAGGTGTCGAAGCGGCGCCAGGACTGATAGCGCTCCAGGACGTCGAGCGCGCCGATGTCGAGGCCCAGCCGGTCTGCTTCGACCACGGTTTCCGCCAGTGCGGCGACATCCTTGAACCCGAGGTTGAGGCCTTGGCCGGAAATCGGATGGATACCGTGGGCCGCATCCCCGGCCAGCACGAAGCGCGGCGCGACGAAGGCGCGTGCGAGGGTCAGACCCAGGGGAAAGGCCTTCCTGCTGCCGGCGACGGTGATCTGTCCGAGCTTATGGCCGAAGCGCCGCTGCAGTTCCTCCTCGAAGACGAGGTCGTCAGAGGCAACCAGTTGTTCTGCCTCCGCCCTACGTTCGGTCCAGACCAGGGAGGAACGGTTGCCGGTCAGGGGAAGGATCGCGAACGGGCCGGACGGCAGGAAATGCTCTTCCGCCACCCCTTCGTGCGGCCGTTCGTGCTCCACGGTCGTGACGATGCCCGACTGACCGTAGTTCCAGCTTACCGTCTTGATTCCGGCCATGTCCCTCAGTCGGGACCTGACGCCGTCGCAGGCCACCAGCAGGCGGGTGTCGATCATGCTGCCGTCCGACAGCGTCACGTCGGTCCTGGTGCTCCTCGTCTGGAAGCCGGTGGCCGACAGCCCGTGGCGGATCGGGATCCCCAGGCGGTCACAGGCGACGCGGAGTGCGCGAACCATGGCGACATTCGGTACCATGTGTGCGAACGGCTGGCCTTCCTCCACTTCGCCGTCGAAGGTCAGGAAGACCGGCCGAACGGGATCGGAGGTGCGGGAATCGGTGACGACCATCCGGTTGATGGGCTGCGCCTCCGGCAGGATATCGTCCCAGACGCCGAGAACGTCCAGCATGCGACTCGCAGCCGCGATGATCGCCGAGGCCCGCTCGTCCCTCTCCCAGACGTGCTCCGGAGCCGCTTCGATGACCTCCACTTCGAGGTGAGGCGCCGACTGCTTCACCGCCACCGCGGCCGACAATCCGACATAGCCTCCGCCGACCACAAGCATATCACGCATTTTCCATGCACTCCGTGAGACTTGAGAAGATCACATCGCCCATATAGATCATCCGGCATCTGCTTCCTATGCCGGAGTTCCAGAATGTCGCGTCCGTCAGAAACGCAAGCCGCCATGGACCAGCTC
>JAEWKX010000068.1 GCA_023393575.1 Pseudomonadota bacterium | reverse complement strand
CCCGACCAACCAGAACGGACCGATATCGTCCATCGCGGTCGATTGCGCCACGAAGCCGCCCCCCCAGATCGCGGCTGCGAGCAGAAGAACGAGATTCGCCTGGATGCGCGTCATGAGAAGACCTGGGAAAACCTGGGAAGCCTGGGAAGACCTGGAGGAAACGGCAGCCGGTTGCCGCTGAGGTGGCGACGATGCAGTATCAGCCGCGCCTGGGCGGATCAAGCATGCGCCGTTCCCGATGGCGGCTTTTACGGACGTTTCGTCCGTCGGTTCTCGGCTCTCAGCGCATCCCGAAGGCTGCGCCTCGACAGCACGAAACAGCCTCCCGCCATCACCATGAAGCCGCCGAGCAGAACGAGGAAGGCCAGACGATTGTCAGACAGGAGGTTTGCCCCATGGAGGGTGGGCGTGGCGGGAAACGTGACCGCTGCGGCACCCGCCATCGCCGGATTCTCGACCAGAGCGACCATCATCGTGATGCAGGCCGCCAGCGCGCCTGCTGCGATTACGAACGGCGAACGCAACAGGTCGCGCTTCCGGGACCGTTTTATCTCGTCGATGAACATTGTCCGCCTCCGGCGCATCACTGATGACCACAGGAGGCAATGCAAGAAGGGCGGATTTTGGGCAGCATCGCATGACGGTTCGACGATCCCGGTTCTTCCCGTGCGGCCACCCGCTCCGGTACCTTCTGTCGGTTTCGGCTTGAAACACCGTCCTACATTCGACATACAGCTTTCGGCGGTTCCGGCACGCGGCTCCGCCTTGTTCAACCGACCGTCAGGACCACGATAATGGCCTTTCTCGCCGACGCCCTTTCCCGCGTAAAGCCCTCCGCCACCATTGCCGTTTCCCAGAAAGCTCGTGATCTCAAGGCAAAAGGACGCGATGTCATCGGCCTCGGCGCCGGCGAGCCGGATTTCGATACGCCGGACAACGTCAAGAAGGCGGCGATCGACGCGATCAACCGGGGCGAGACGAAGTATACGCCGGTCTCCGGCATTCCCGAGTTGCGGAAGGCAATCGCGGAGAAGTTCAAGCGCGAGAACGGGCTGGATTACAAGCCGGAGCAGACGATCGTCGGCACCGGCGGCAAGCAGATCCTGTTCAACGCCTTCATGGCGACCGTGAACCCGGGCGACGAAGTCATCATCCCGGCTCCCTATTGGGTATCCTATCCCGAGATGGTGGCGCTGTGCGGCGGAACGCCCGTCTTCGTCGAGACGAAGCAGGAGAACAACTTCAAGCTTACCGCGGAAGACCTGGAGAAGGCGATCACGCCGAGGACCAAGTGGTTCCTGTTCAACTCCCCCTCCAACCCGACGGGCGCGGCCTATACCCATGCCGAACTCAAGGCCCTGACCGACGTGCTTCTGAAACATGAGCATATCTGGGTTCTGACCGACGATATGTACGAGCATCTGACCTATGCCGACTTCAAGTTCGTGACGCCCGTCGAGGGGGAGCCGAAGCTCTACGACCGCACGCTGACGATGAACGGCGTCTCCAAGGCCTATGCGATGACCGGCTGGCGCATCGGATATGCCGCAGGGCCGCTCGCGCTCATCAAGGCCATGGACATGATCCAGGGACAGCAGACCTCCGGCGCCTGCTCGATCGCCCAATGGGCGTCGGTCGAGGCGCTCAACGGGCCGCAGGACTTCGTGGCGAAGAACAAGAAGATATTCGAAGGCCGCCGCGATCTCGTGGTGTCGATGCTCAACCAGGCCATGGGCATCAAGTGCCCGACGCCGGAAGGCGCCTTCTACGTCTATCCGTCCTGCGAAGGACTGATCGGCAAGACCGCGCCGTCGGGCAAGGTGATCGAGACGGACGAGGACTTCGTCTCCGAACTGCTCGATTCGGAAGGCGTGGCGGTGGTGCACGGCTCCGCGTTCGGCCTCGGCCCGAACTTCCGCATTTCCTACGCGACCTCCGAAGAACAGCTCGAGGAAGCCTGCAAGCGCATCCAGCGCTTCTGCGCCGCCTGCCGCTGATCACGGCAGAGGCCCGCCAAGGAGTTGGCCGGCCTCTTGCTTCCGGGCATTCGTTGACGAGGTGAGGAGACGGAATTGGCGCAGTGCCAGTCCGAGGGGCTTCTGCTCCTGACCGTGGACCGGGTGCTTGCCGTTCACCGCCTCGCATTCCGGTTCTGAGGGGCAGGCGGGTGACCGCCCGCCCGCTCTATAGGATCAGTTACCGGTGATGCGAAGGATCGTCGATCCGCCACCGCCGCGCTGTTCCGTCACCGCATAGACGGCACCGTCAGGGCCGACCTTCACATCACGGATGCGGGCGTCGAGGGGCACGCGCTCCTCGTACTTCACGCGGTCGTTCTCCATGTGCAGTACCACGAGACCTTGGGAGACGAGGCCGCCGACGAGGAAGGTGTCCTTCCATTCCGGAATGGCATCGCCGTCGTAATAGGCCATGCCGGAGGGGGCGATCACCGGGTCCCAGTAATAGACCGGCTGTTCGGTCTCCGCCTGCTGCGTGACGCCGTCGCCAACGGGATCGCCGCTGTACTCTATGCCGTAGGTAACCTCCGGCCAGCCGTAGTTCTTGCCGGCTTCCGGCCGGTTCAACTCGTCGCCGCCCCTCGGTCCGTGCTCGACGGTCCAGAGGCGGCCCTGACCATCCAGCGTCGCGGACTGGAGATTGCGGTGGCCGAGGCTCCAGATCTCCGGCAGTGCCTCTCCCTGGCCGACGAACGGATTGTCCGGCAAGGCCTGGCCGCCTGCGTCGATCCGGAAGATCTTGCCGAGCCCGCTGGAGAGATCCTGTGCCTGAACCCGCGGCTCCGGGTCGGATCGCTCGCCGACGGTGACGTAAAGCTCGCCATTCGGGCCGAAGACCAGCCGGGAGCCGAAATGCTTGTTGCCGTCGTAGCTCGGCATCTGCCGGAAGATGACTTCGACGTTCTCCAGCTTTCCGCGGCCTTGCTCGTCCGCGACCAGTTTCGCGGAGGCGACGGATGTGCCGTTGCCGTCCTTACGCTCTTCGGAAAAGGAGAAGAAGATCATGCCGGAGGATTCGAAGTCGGGAGCGAGGGCGACATCGAGAAGGCCACCTTGTCCACCGGACAGAACCTCGGGGACGCCTTCGATTTCCGGACCGGCTTCGCCGTCTGGCGAGACGATGTGCATGGCACCCTCCTTGGCGGTGACCAGCATGCGGCCGTCCGGCAGGAATTCCATGGCCCAGATGTGCGGCAAGCTCTCCGCCACCACCTCCGTCTGGATTTCGGGCATCTCTGGCGGCTGCGGTGCACGCGTCTGCCCGGCGAAGGCAGGTTCCTGGTCGGGCGCATTGGCAGGTTGCGTTTCCACCGGTCCGCCGCCCGCGGCATTCTCCTCGCCGGTGGCGGGCCGGACGCCATCCTGAGCCAGGACAGGGGACGCGAGCAGCGCAGCGGAGAGGACCGTTCCAGACAAAAGACGTAGCAGAGGGCTCATTGCGGATCTCCTTCGATGATCTGCCGCCGGCATGCTGGCCTTTGGCGATATCGCTCCATCTAGGGCGCTACGGAGATGCCGTCGCACACGCAGCCATCAAGATTATTTTATTCGGCTGCATCG
This sequence comes from Pseudomonadota bacterium, assembly GCA_023393575.1. Lineage (GTDB taxonomy): Bacteria > Pseudomonadota > Alphaproteobacteria > Rhizobiales > Rhizobiaceae > Neorhizobium. The sequence goes on along the minus strand of JAEWKX010000068.1, from coordinate 858 downwards.
GGAGGTCCGCCGGCCGGCGGGCCTCCCGATGCAAGGCGGGCAATCCGTCAGATCGGCCGGGACCTTGCCGCCGTTCTCCGCCAGTTTCTTCATCAGCGCCTTGTGAAGCCACATGTTCATGGTGGCGGAGTCGTTGGTGTCGCCGGTGTAGTTCAGTTCCTCGGCGAGTTCCTTGCGGGCCGCAAGACTGGAATCCAGCTTGAGCGCCTTCATCAGGTCAACGATGGAGTGACGCCAGTCGAGCTTCTGGCCGCTGTTCTCGACGGCCGCGTCCAGGATCGGTGCAACATCCACCGGAGCGGAAGATGCACCTGCGGAAGGTGCCGTGGAACGTCCCGGTTGGGCGGGCGCTGCCGCGGCTCCCGACCCAGGCGTGGCCGTGGGCGGTGTACCTGCTGCCGGTGGCGGCGGAGCAGAGGACGTGGCGGACGTCGACGCCTGCGGGGAAGGGGAAGACGCAGCCTGAGCCTCTCCCCAGATGGCATTCTTTATCTTGTCGAAGATACCCATGATGCTGACTCCCTGTTGACCAGTGGGAATTAGGCCGCTGAAGTCTATTGGCAACATGCAAATTTGCTGATCGGCAGGCGGCGGTCCGGGAGCCTGGGGCAGGTGCTTCAGTTTTCTGGCTCTGTGATTGGCTGCGGCATTCCGCAAGGTGCTGCAGCGTACCCGGCCATGGTCACATGCCGAGGATCGTCAGCATCACGAAGGTGGCGAACAGGACGAAATGCGTCATGCCTTCGATGGCGTTCGTCTGGCCGTCGTTGAGGTTGATGGCGGCGGCGACGAGGGTGATCGCGACCATCACCGTCTGGACCGGCGTCATCGCCATCAGGAAGGGCTGGCCGGTATAGA
>JAEWKX010000056.1 GCA_023393575.1 Pseudomonadota bacterium | reverse complement strand
GTCCGTGCCGGTCAGGCGGCGGTGATAGGCATGCATCAGCTCATGGCGCTCGCTTTCCGGGATCGGTGCGAGGAAGGCTTCCCACTTGTCGGGGAACATCTCCGAGACGCCGAACTGGTAGTACCAGTCGAGTTCCGCCCTGGTGAGGGTGTAGATGCCGCGCACGACGAGTTCGCTCACCCGTTCCGGATGGGTCTCGGAATAGGCGAGCGCCAGCGTCGATCCCCAGGAGCCGCCGAAGACCATCCACTTTTCCACGCCCATCATTTCCCGGAGGCGCTCGATATCCGCCACGAGATGCCACGTGGTGTTGGCTTCAAGCGAGGCATTCGGGATGGAGCGGCCGCAGCCGCGCTGGTCGAACAGGATGACGTCGTAGAGCGTCGGATCGAACAGCCGCCGCTGGTTCGGGTTGATGCCGCCGCCCGGCCCGCCATGCAGGAAGACGGCCGGCTTGGCGCCTTTGGTGCCGATCCGCTCCCAGTAGATCGAATGGCCGTCGCCCACGTCCAGCATGCCGGTCTCGTAGGGCTCGATCTCCGGATAGAGGGTGCGGAGGATTTCGGGGAAAGAGGACATGGTCGGAAACTCACTTTCGCGGATTATGCGTCGGGTCGGTGATGCGGATCGAGGCGATCGCGGCGACGATGAACATCACCGGGATGCCGAATTCGAGCACTTCCTCGAGGATCACCATAAGCAGGCGGGTCTGGGCATCGAGGCTGATGCCGAATGGTGCAAGTTTGCGCCCGATGCCATCGACGGATTTCGACAGAACCGCGAAGCCGGCGCCCATGGCAACGCTCCACGCCCAGAACATCCCCCTGCGCAAGCCATCAACGAGGGTTCTTCCATTCAGGACGATGATGCGGAACGCCACGATGAAGACGAAAGCCAGGGCGATCAGGCCAAGGATGCGCTCCAGGATTGGAGCCATGTCGGTCAGGTAGAGATCGCTGCGCAGGACACCGATGCTTGTCAGCTTCTTGTCGAGATCGAATTCCCGGCCCATCATCAGGAACATGATCCCAGGGACCTGCCATGACGTGCGCCATGCTTCGCCGGGGCGCGTCCACAGCCATGTGACGGCAGCATAGGCGTAAAGCAGCGCCGAGGCGATTTCGATGCCGCCCGTTTCGCGGACGAGCCCGGGAGCGAAACCCTGTGTCCATACGTCGATTCCCACCAGGATGGCTGCACCTGCCAGCGCCCACCCAAGGAGATGCCATGGCCGGTCGGCGTGATGGGGATTCCAGTGATTTCCGGTCATGCCCACCCCCCGGTCCTCGAGGCGGAGGTCGTATCGCGAACCGCGTGGCACGCGCCGGTCGGGAGGCGGGCCAGTCCCGGAATGTGGATTGCCGAAAGGCAATCGGCGGCTTCTTTCATCTGCAATGTCCTTGTCACTAATGGATAGTCGCGGGATGTCTCATCCCGAAAATGCGTATGCGAGGATCGCAGCCGTGATCGGCGCCACGAGCAACCTTTTACCGATGAGACCGTAGAGCAGCCACCCCGGCATCCTCGTGTTCGGGTTCTCGGTCACGGGGCGCCGCCTTCCGGCCAGGTTTCTGTATCGTGATCGGGGTGCTGGCGGGAGACGATGTCGGCGAGAAAGGGTGCCGTCTCGATGTCATCCAGCGTGTGGCGCTCCGGAAGGTCGTGCAGACGGTCCGCGAACGGCAGCTTGCCCTCCATGCCGTATTGCTGCGTCGGAGCGAATTGTGCCGGATCGTCGAAAGCGCCGGTTGCGATTGCCATGCCATCCGCCGCCTCGTAGGTGAGGGGAGTGCCGCAATTCCCGCAAAATCCGCGTTTGACGTGGTTGGAGGACTGAAAGTGTCTTGGAGCACCGCGGGTCCAGACCAGTTCAGCGTCCCCGATGTCGACCAGCGGCGCGTAGAAGGCACCGAAGGCCTTCTGGCACATCCGGCAATGGCAGACCGAGGACCCTCTTACCTGTCCCGTGATCCGGAAGCGCGTAGCGCCGCACTGGCACCCGCCGGCGTTTATGGGAAGCGTCATGGCCGTAACTCCGAGGACCAATCCTGCGTGTCGTGGTCGGGATGCTGACGGCTGCTCCTGGCGATCTCGGCGTCCTCATCCGCGGACGTATCCATGCGATCGTCATGGGGCAGCGGGTCGAGTTTGCCGAACCAGCTCATCTTGCGGTCCAGATTTGTCTGCAACTGCGGCCTCACGCTCTCCGGATCATCCAATGATCCCAGCGTAATGCTGATATGATCCTGTCCGCCGTCATAGAAAAGCGGGGTTCCGCATCGGCCGCAGAAGCCGCGGCGTATGGTGTCGGAGGACTGGAACCATGTCGGCTCCCCGCGCGTCAGTGCAAAATTCTCGTACTCCACTCCACCGAACGGCATGAAGTAGTTGCCGGCTGCCTTCTGGCACATGCGGCAGTGGCAGACATGCGGGAAGCCTATCTCGCCTTCGGCGCGATAGCGAACGGCGCCGCACTGGCATCCGCCCGTGTGAACCTGCGTCATCTCTTCACCTCCCAGGTGGTGACCCGCTCACCCGTGGCCGGATCCTTGCCGTCCCTGAGCTGAATGCCCTTGGCGGAGAGATCGTCACGGATCTTGTCCGCCTCGGCGAAGTTCCTTGCCTTCAGCATTTCCAGCCGCATCGCCACGAGCGCATCGACGGCGGATGCGACGGCCTCGTCCACCTCGGTCTTCTTCGGCAGGATGCCGAGCAGGGCGGCGCTTGCCGCGAAGGAAGGGAGCATGCCCGGATCGGCCTTCGCTGCCTGTGCCAGCGCATGCAGTTCCTGCACCGCCGAGACCGTGTTGAGGTCGTCGCACAGGGCTTCGACGACGCCGGTATCGGGTTTCCCTTCCGCCACGGAATCCGGGATCGGCCACTTTGAGATCAGCCGCTCCGCCTCTTCCAGCCGCTTGACCGAAAAATCGATGGGCTCCCGGT